>JAFTNI010000118.1 GCA_017451975.1 Clostridia bacterium | reverse complement strand
GCCGTTCTGTTCGGTCATACCCAGTTTTTCAAAGCTTTCTCTCATAGCAAAATCTCCTTTGCGTCATTTGGTTGTCTCTATTCTATCACATTTTGGAGGATATTTGTTAAAAAAGCAGAAATTTTTTATATTTTTTCCAAAAAAGAGCCGTCCCGAACGCCAATACGCGACGGGGCGGCTTGATTTGCTACATTTAAGCGAAAGATTTTGGAAAAACAGAGGGCAAACCTTGACATAATCGACAGTTTGTGCTATACTATAGAAGTAAAATGAGGCGAAGTTATGCATCGATTTTGAAAAAACATGCAACTTTGCTCAGTTGCTACGCCTAAAAACAGTGATGGTCACTTCAATGATGGAATTGCAAAAATGCAATTTGGCATTCGGGGAGATAACGGGCGGAGGAGGTAAATTAAGTGAGCAATTTGCTTATACTCGGCGCGGGTCAGTTTGGCCTGATGGTAAAAGAAATCGCCGAGAGCATGGAATGCTTCGACAAAATAGATTTTCTTGATGACAAAAGCGAGCTTGCCGTCGGCAAACTCTGCGATTATGCGAATTTTTCGCGCGAATACCGCTATGCGGTGGTGGCAATCGGCAACCCCGAGATACGCTTCTCATACATTCAAAAGCTTGAGGAGGCTTGCTTCATCGCGGCTGTTATCGCGAGCCCGCGGGCGTACGTTGCACCTTCCGCGCAAATCATGAAGGGTTCCATAATTGAGCCAATGGCGGTCGTGCAGGCAAACTCCGTTGTGGCAATAGGCTCGATAATCTCGTCGGGCGCGGTGGTGCGTCATAACGCCTTCGTCGGCGACGTGTGCCACGTAGACTGCAACGCCGTGGTAATGTCGGGCAGCATGGTGATGGCGAAAACAAAGGTAGAGGCTTGCACCGTGTACAGGGATTACCCTGCGGAAGCAACAAAGACGATCACGGTAAAGATTCCGTCGGGCGGCCCCGAACCGGTAGACGGGCTTGAATATAAATTTGAAGACGGAATGTGAGGTTTCTTCCTATGTACAAACATTTTTTCAAAAGATTTATTGACATTGTTTTGTCGTTCATTGGCGGAATCGTGCTTTTGCCCGTGTTCCTTATCATCGCTATCGCGATAGTGATAGACGACCCAGGCCCCGTATTCTTCAGACAGAAGCGCGTGGGCAAAAACAAAAAGCTTTTCTGGCTCCACAAGTTCAGAAGCATGAAGGTTAAAACTCCCGATATTCCCACTCACTTGCTCGAAAATCCCGAGCAGTACATAACGCGCGTGGGCAAATTCCTGCGCAAAACCAGCCTTGACGAGCTTCCTCAGGTATATGACATTTTGTTCGGCAAAATGTCTATAATAGGTCCCCGTCCTGCGCTTTGGAACCAGGATGACCTTATCGCAGAGCGCGACAAATACGGCGCGAATGACATAAAACCCGGTCTTACGGGCTGGGCTCAGATAAACGGAAGAGATGAGCTTGAAATTCCCGTTAAGGCGAAGCTTGACGGCGAATACGTTGAAAAAATGAGCTTCGGCTTTGACTGCAAATGCTTCTTCGGCACTATCACGAGCGTGCTTAAGCACGACGGTGTTGTTGAAGGCGGCACGGGCGAAATGAAGCGCGAAGCAGAAGAGAAAGAAAAAGAGGCAACGGAGAAATGAAAAGAATATTGATAACCGGCGCTAACAGCTATATAGGCACATCATTCGAGAACTATATGAAGCAGTGGGTGGACGAATACTCCGTTGACACTGTCGATATGATAGACGGAACGTGGAGAGAAAAAGATTTCGGAGAATACGATGTTGTTTTTCACGTGGCGGGAATAGCGCACAAGAAGGAAACGAAGGAAAACGCCGAACTTTACTATAAGGTAAATCGAGATCTTGCTATTGAAACTGCGAAAAAAGCAAAAAAAGACGGTGTCAAGCAGTTTATTTTCCTCAGCTCAATGAGCGTTTACGGTATGGATACGGGTGTTATCACAAAAGACACTGTGCCCACGCCTAAAAGCAACTACGGCAAGTCAAAGCTTCAGGCAGAAGAGGGCATGAAAGAGCTTGCTGACGATGACTTCAAAATCTGCACTATCCGTCCTCCCATGGTGTATGGAGAAGGTTGCAAAGGAAATTATCAAACTG
>JAFTNI010000117.1 GCA_017451975.1 Clostridia bacterium | reverse complement strand
GCTCGCGGGAGGAGCCGCAGCCGAAGTTGTAGCCCGCAACCATTATGTCGCCGGGAACAACGCGGGAAACGAAAGTGGGGTCAAGGTCTTCCATGCAGTGGGAAGCAAGCTCTTTTTTATCGATTGTATTAAGGTATCTTGCGGGAATGATAACGTCTGTATCTACGTTATCGCCGTATTTTATAACTTTTCCGTCGAAATTCATTTCTTCATAACCTCCCTCGGGTCTGCGATTTTGCCCATAACTGCGCTTGCTGCGGCAACAGCGGGGCTTGCGAGGTAAACTTCAGATTTAACGTGGCCCATTCTGCCCACGAAGTTTCTGTTCGTTGTGGCAACGGCGCGTTCACCCTCTGCCAGAATACCCATATGACCGCCGAGGCAAGGGCCGCAGGTAGGTGTGGAAACGATAGCGCCCGCTTTGATAAACGTAGCGAGGTAGCCTTTTTCCATTGCTTCAAGGTAAATTTTCTGTGTTGCGGGGATTATAATTGCGCGCACGCCCTTTGCAACCTTTTTGCCTTCGAGAATTTTTGCGGCAATTTCAAGATCGGAAAATCTGCCGTTTGTGCAGGAGCCGATAACGACCTGGTCGATCTTAACGTCGCCGCACTCGCCGATTTCGCGCGTGTTTTCGGGAAGGTGGGGGAAGGAAACCGTGGGCTCAAGCTTGGAAAGGTCGATTTCGTAAACCTCGTCGTATTCCGCATCGGCATCTGCCGTAAGCACAACGGGTTCGCCCGCGCCTGCGTTTTTCATATATTCGAGCGTGAGGTCGTCAACCTCGAAAACGCCGTTTTTCGCGCCTGCTTCGATAGCCATGTTGGCCATGCAGAGGCGGTCGTCCATAGAAAGGGAGTGCATACCCTCGCCCGTGAACTCCATAGAGCGGTAAAGAGCGCCGTCTACGCCTATCTTGCCGATGATGTGAAGGATAACGTCCTTGCCCGAAACATATTCGGGGAGCGTGCCCTTAAGCACGAATTTTATAGCGGAGGGTACTTTGAACCAAGCCTTGCCCGTTGCCATGCCGCAAGCCATATCTGTAGAGCCTACGCCCGTGGAAAAAGCGCCGAGCGCGCCGTACGTGCAAGTATGGGAGTCTGCGCCGATAACAACGTCGCCGCTTTTTACAAGTCCCTTTTCGGGGAGAAGTGCGTGTTCAATACCCATTTCGCCAACGTCATAGAAGTTGGTGATATCCTGTGCGCCCGCAAATTCGCGGCACATTTTGCACTGTTCTGCCGCTTTAATGTCTTTATTGGGGGCGAAGTGGTCCATTACAAGCGCGATTTTTTCCTTGTTGAAAACATCGCCGCCGAGTTTATTATATTCGCGGATAGCCACGGGGGAAGTGATATCGTTGCCGAGCACGAGGCTGAGGTTAGCGAGAATAAGCTGACCTGCGGTAACGCTTTCGAGCCCTGCGGCGCGCGCGAGTATTTTTTGCGTCATGGTCATTCCCATTGTGATTGTTCTCCTTAAATTTATATGGTGTAAAAACGAATTTTACCTTTGTTCGTAGGGTGGGGGCCTGCCCCTAACGAGCGCTCTTCCTGAGCCTCTCTCCCGAGGGAGGCTATATGGTTGGGAGCAAGCCCCCGCCCTACGAGCGATATACATTTATGATTTCTTGGGAGGGCTCATCGCCCTCCCTTCAAAAATGCTTTTAAATTATTTTTTCAAGCGCATTGAGGTAAGCAAGGATACTTGCTTCAACAATGTCTGTAGAAAGGCCGCGGCCGGAAATAAGGTCCTCTTCGCCCTCTACCTTGAGCTTAACCATCGCTTCGCCGAGTGTGTCTTTACCCTCGGAAACGGCGTTGATAGAGTATTTTTCGAGCGTGTGTGCAGGGGGATTGATGAGCTTGTTGATAGCGTTGTAGGAAGCATCAACAGGGCCGTTACCAACCGCTGCATCTTCTACCTTCGTGCCGTCTGCCTTCGCAAGTCTTACCGTGCTCGTTGCGGAAAGAACGTTGCTTGCGTGAACGTAGAAGCGGTCGAGCTTGTATTTTGTGTTTTCCTCGATTTTTTTCTTGTGTCTTACAAGCGCGCGAAGGTCGCTGTCGGAAACGGTTTTCTTCTTATCGCAAAGAACCTTGAACTTTTCAAAGCAATCGAGAAGCTCTTCCTGCGAAAGCTCGTAGCCGAGGTCGTGGAGTCTTGCTTCGAAAGCGTGCTTGCCGGAGTGCTTGCCGAGAACTATTTTGTTCGTCGTGATACCAACGCTTTCGGGTGTCATTATCTCGTATGTCTGGCGGTTTGCGAGCACGCCGTGCTGGTGAATGCCCGATTCATGAGCGAAAGCGTTTGCGCCTACGATGGGCTTATTGAGCGCGGGTGTCTGACCGATGATATTATATACGAGCTTGGATGTGTTGTAAAGTCTTGTTGTGTCTATACGGGGGGGATTTTTGTAAACGTCGGGGCGTGTGCGCATAGCCATTACAACTTCTTCAAGAGATGTGTTGCCCGCGCGTTCGCCAAGGCCGTTTATCGTGCACTCGATCTGTGTAGCACCGCCGAGAACGCCCGCAAGGGAGTTGGCAACACCGAGGCCGAGGTCGTTGTGGCAGTGAACAGAGAAATCTACCGTGTCTGCGTTATCAACGTGCTCGATGAGGTATTCTATAAGCGCGCGCATTTCTGCGGGTGTGGTATAGCCTACCGTATCGGGAATGTTGATGGTTGTAGCGCCCGCGCGTATAGCCGTGTCTACGACTCTTGCAAGGAAAGCGGGTTCGCTTCGGGTTGCGTCTTCTGCGGAAAATTCGATGTTGGAGCAGTAGTTTTTAGCGTATGCAACGAGCTTTTCTGTTTTTTCAAGCACCTGATCCTCTGTCATACGGAGCTTGTATTCCATATGGAGGGGTGAGGTTGCGATGAAAACGTGAAGTCTGGGGTCTGTGTTGCCGCGAACAGCTTGGTAAGCGGCGTCTATATCTTTGATATTGAGGCGTGCGAGGGATGCAACGGAGCAATCGTGAACAGCTTCGGCAATGCTCTTTACGGACTCGAAATCTCCGGGCGACGAAATGGCAAAGCCTGCCTCTATAACGTCAACTTTGAGTTTTTCAAGTGCGCGCGCAACTTCGAGCTTTTCCTGAAGGTTCATGCTGCAACCGGGGGACTGTTCACCGTCACGCAGCGTTGTATCGAAAATTTTAACCTGTTTCATGTCTTGTTCCTTTTTTGTTGTGTAGTTTTGAATAAAAATCATGCTCGTAGGGGGGCGTCCTGCCTCCCGTGGAAAATCGCTTGGCGATTTTGCTTTTTCGGGGCGTAAAACTCGCCCCCTACGTGCGATGCAGGTGATTTTGCGGAGTGTTAGTCTATCTCTATTACCGCGCCCTTATCGGCAGAGCTTACGCTCTTCGCGTATTTGCGCAGGTAACCTTTGATATCTGTTT
>JAFTNI010000116.1 GCA_017451975.1 Clostridia bacterium | reverse complement strand
CAGAAGTCGTGTTGTTTTTATTGCCGCAAGAAACGGCAGAAAGAGCTATAGCGCTTGCAAGCACGAGTAAACCAATTGTTTTAAAAATATTTTTCATTTTTATTCCCCTTTGTTTTTTATTTTATATTATTTCCCGTATACTTATCCATATATACTTTTCATAATCAGAAAAAACTACCGTGCAAGGTAGTTTTTCCATAAATATATTGTCTTATCAAATTTCAACTGCAAAAACTATGCCCTCTATGGCGCACAAAGTTTTTTCAAGGTTGTAAACGTTCGATTTTTTCTGTAGTGTCAAAGTAAATTCAATACCTATATGCTCGGAGTTTCCGCTTCGCGGAGAAACAATATCTATTTTATGTATCTCACCGAAATTGGAGTTTCTGAGTATATCGTATATTCTGTTTACGCTGGCGTTGGTGTGCATTTCCATATAGATCATTGTATGCTTATCATTTTTACTGCACCAATATTCGATCTGCGGCAGGAAAAGGGACGTTATCATTGCAAGTAAAAAACAAACAATAGCGCCTTCATAGAAAGCAAAGCCGCAAGCAAGCCCGATGATAGCAGTGTTCCAAAGGCCTGCAGCTGTAGTAAGACCTGCGATCTTGAACTTGTTTTGAACCAAGATAAGGCCCGCGCCCAAGAAACCTATACCGGAAATAACCTGCGCCGAAAGACGTGCAGGATCGCCGAGAAATCCATGCTCGAAAAGATAAACACCCGTCAGCGACGTAAGCGCTGCACCAAGGCAAACGAGTATGTGCGTTCTCATACCCGCGGAACGACCTTTTTTTGAACGCTCCAAGCCAATTATACCGCCTATAAGCGTAGCAAGCAGTAAGCGTAACATTATTGTCCAACCGTTAAAGGCTTCAAGAGTTACCATGAAAGCTTTGAATTGAACAAAAAATTCACTCATTATATCATCTCCATTTTATATATTTAATGAATTTGTGTCAGTAAACAATATACCATTATATTATATACTAATACTTGTTTGTTGTCAATGACATTCCGCTTTTTCGGCGCTTTGCCTAAAAAAAATAGGCTTGTTTGGCAAACATAGCCAACTCAATCTTTGCCCTTTAAAATCTTTTCTGCTTCTTTGTAATCGGGCATATATTTTTCTACCGTCTTCCAGAAATCCTTGCTGTGGTCGTGGTGAATAATGTGGGAAAGCTCATGCACCACGACGTAATCTATCGCCTTTTCGGGGTAAAGCATTACTCTCCACGAAAAGCAAAGTCCGTTTTTGCCGGAGCAAGAGCCGAAGCGGGTTTTTGCCCCCGTTATTTTCACACTTATGGGGCGAACGTTCATAATACCCGCAAATTTCTCTACCTTTTGGGGAATAATTATTTTTGCAAGCGCGCGAAGCTCGTTTTCCCTTTCTTCCCCCACGCTTTCGCGCTCGTTTTTCTCTTCCCTTCTTCTGAGGTGTTCTTCTATCCAGCTTGCGTGTTTATTTACAAAAGCATCTATCGCTTCCCTTTTCATTCTGCGCGGAGCGCGAACAACGACCTTCGCCTCGCGCGTGATCTGCACGCAAACCGTTTTCCTGGAGGAGCGTATAAGCTCAAATTCGGGTAATTTTTCTTTCATTTTGCTATTCCTTCTTCAATTTTAATTTTTTGTTTACATTTTTTGTATTGATTATTCAATATAAAATGTTGTAAAATTATAATACCAAATAATTTCAGGAGGTATTTGTTCTTGGATTTCAAATATATAATTCTTCTTTTGGTTGCCACTGTTTTTTCTGTGTGGGCAAGCATAAAGGTAAATACAACTTTTAAAAAATATTCTTCGGTGCGCCCCGCAAGCGGTATAACGGGTGCAGAGGCCGCGCGCCGCGTGCTTGATGCCAACGGCTTATATAACGTACGCATAGAGCGTATACCCGGTAATCTTACCGACCACTTCGACCCGCGCTCGAACGTTATCCGCCTTTCCGAAAGCGTTTACGGCGCTTCATCAGCCTCGGCTATAGGCGTTGCCGCCCACGAAGCGGGCCACGCCGTACAGTATGCAAACGGTTACGTGCCGCTCACACTTCGTAATGCTATTATTCCCGTAACGAATATCGGCTCCCGCCTTGCTATGCCGCTTATATTGCTCGGTATCCTGTTTGCAAGCGCAGGTACGCAGTTTATTTATATAGCGTATATCGGCGTTGCGTGCTTCGCTCTTTCCACGCTTTTTCAGCTGCTTACACTGCCAACAGAGTTCAATGCAAGCCGCAGAGCGCTTGATTCCATAGAAAGCTCGGGGCTTTTGAGGGGTGAAGAGCTTTCTGCCGCGGGCAAGGTTCTTTCCGCCGCCGCACTGACATACGTTGCCGCGCTTGCGGTTTCCTTGCTTCAGCTTCTACGCCTGCTTTCTATAGTAAACAGCAACAGAAGAAATTAAATTCAAAAAGTAACGGTTTTACCCGTTACTTTTTTTGTTTAAATGAATATATCAATCGGGAAGGCTTTCTCTGTATGCGTTTGCAGCGGTCACTATTTCTCTGCTTAAATCACTGCCATACTCGGAAATAATGTTTTTCTGTGATATTACACCGTCGGTATACTTAACGTCTGCCGCGGCAAGGTTATATTGGTATGCAAGGTCGAATGAACGAGACTGAATAATTATGTCAATCATTTCAGGAGATTCTGTGTCCACCGTATACGTATATTTGTAGAGGTTGAAATACGAATTGTAAACCGTAAAGAAGCTGTGGTAAGCATAAAGCTCCAGGAAATTCCTCATTCTTTCTATATCGAAGCAATTTTTGGGAATATACATATATATAGCGCGGTTATCAACGTAGTGCTTGTAATCCGCTTGCTCGGGCGAAAGCTTGGGGAAAGGGAGCACACCAACCGAGGCGGGCTCTGGGTTTTCGCCCTGCTTGCCCGCGTAGTATGATAATTGACGCAACACGTCGGCGTTGAAGAGCGCGCCGTTTCTTCTTGTTTGAGCTTCGCATATTGATCTGCTTGCTATCGCTGTAGATTCATGTGCATAAATATCAATAATTTTAGATGTGGCATTTTCAGCGGCTTCAGTAAAAGCGCTTTCAAACATTGTGTATCCGTTTGCATACGTTGTTGACGTTACATAACTCTGCCCCGCGCCGAAGTAGAGGCCGCGTATACTGTTTGTATCTGAAATAAATCCGAAAATGTCTGTTCCTATTTCCATTTCTCCGTTGCCGTCATCTCTGCGTGCAAGCTTTGAAAGCTCGAAGAATTTATCGAGTGTCCATTCGTTATTATAAACCAAATTATAGAAGTTAACGTCACGCAGCTGTTCGTTGCTTTCCTGAACCTCTTTGTTGAAGAACATCACCCACGTAGCATCAAAAGCCGTAAGCGAAAACGAGCCGAGCATAGCGTATAGCTTGCCGTTTACGGTCATGTCTTTAATAAAATTCTGATCCCAGCAAGGATTTTCCAGTTTAAGCCCTATATCGTGGAAATTCAAGTAGTTTTCCGCAGTTTTTGCTTGGATATTATATCTGTCGAGCACGATATCGACGTTGTTAGAGCCCGTGGCAAAATCATTTTCAAGAACGCCGCTGTTAATGTCTATGACCTCGATAAAGGCATCGTAATATTCAAATAAATAGGTATTTCTCTCGCTGATAGCGGAATCGAGTATGCCTTCTCCGTTTTCCTCGGCGTATACCTCGTAGTCGCCCCAACCGTCTGCATTATCAAGCGGAGAAGCAAAAGTAAACGTATACCCTGCGAAATCGACGTCTTCATATCCCGCGCGTGCGCCGTCGGGCGGTGTAGGATTGTGCCACACGTCTAAAGTGGGAGTTGTAACTATATCCGGCATAGTGGTTATATTCGGTATAGTGGTTATTCCCGGGGTGTAAATGGGCGGCATAGAGGTTGTGCCAACCATTGTAGGGATTGTAGCGGTATGTGTTGTTACCGTATGCTTTGTATCTGCCGAAGTGCCCGAGCTTGGCACGGTAACCGACGAAGTGCCGCGTGTGGCAGAAGTGTTGGTCGCCTTGCTTGTTATTTCCTCGGCTACGTATATATCATAATCGCATGAAGCAAGCGATAAAGCAAAAAAGCAAAAGGCAAGAATGAAAGTTATAATCTTTTTCATAATATCCTCCGTATAATTACCGATGTTTGCTATTGATATAATATTTTACCATATAGTAGCATGTTTTTCAAGTGAAAAAGCGAATTATGCCATGAGATTAAAGTGTTTTTTGCTAAAAACTTGATTTTTTACCTAAAAAGCGGTATAGTAATATTATAGAGTAGATTTTATTTAAGGAGAGATTTTATGACAGTTACGGAAAGATTTTTAAAGTACGTTTCCTATCCCACTATGTCTTGTTCAGATAGCAACACTGTTCCCACCACGGAAAAGCAGAAAGCGCTCGGCGCGGCTCTGGTAGCGGAGCTTCGCGAAATAGGACTTGCCGACGCTCATATGGACGAGCTTGGCTACGTTTACGCCACGCTCCCTGCAAACACGGGTAAGCCCGTTAATACAATAGGATTTATCGCGCATATGGACACATCCGATGCCGCGGCAGATGAAAATATAAAAACTGCCGTTGTTGAATATAACGGCGGCGATATCCTGCTCAACGCCGAAAAGAATATTTATATGAAAACGAGCGATTACCCCTGCCTTGAAAAATATAAGGGTAACCGCCTTATAGTTACCGACGGCACAACACTTCTCGGCGCAGACGATAAAGCAGGTATTGCAGAAATTCTTACCATGCTGGAGCGCCTTATTAAAAGCGGCGAGGAACACGGCACCATAAAAATAGGCATCACGCCCGACGAAGAAGTAGGCAGAGGGGCAGACCATTTTGACGTGAAAAAATTTGCCGCAGATTATGCGTATACGGTAGACGGCGGTGCGCTTGGCGAGCTTGAATATGAAAACTTCAACGCATCTGGCGCGACGGTAATTATTCACGGCGTTTCCATACACCCCGGTTCTGCTAAAAACAAAATGAAAAACGCCGTTACAATGGCTATGGAGTTCAATTCCCTTCTTCCTGCGCTCGAAGTCCCTGAAAAAACCGAAGGATATGAGGGCTTCCATAACCTTTATAAAATGACCGCAGAAACAGAGCTTGCCACAATGAGCTATATTTTGCGCGACCACGATAAAGCAAAAATCGCGCATATGAAAGAGCAATTTTTGAAGGCGGCAGAGGAAATAAACGCGCGCCACGGCGAGGGCACGGCAGAGGTTCACCTGCGCGACTCCTACTCAAATATGAAGGAGATAATCGAAAATCATATGTATATAATCGAACGCGCGAAAAAAGCAATGGCAGACGTTGGCATAGAGCCGATAACCCTGCCCATTCGCGGCGGCACAGACGGCGCGCGCCTTTCCTTCATGGGCTTGCCCTGCCCCAACCTTTGCACGGGCGGCGAAAACTTCCATTCCCGCTTCGAATTCGTGAGTATAGAATCTATGGAAAAGATAACCGACCTCCTTTTGCAGATAGTGAAAAACAGTGTAAACGAAGGTATAGCAAAATAAAACAAAAATATAGCAATGATATCGATATCATTGCTATATTTTTGTTCGTTTCTTATAACTGAATTCATATATTATTCAATATAGTCATATTTTCTTGTTTTTCTCCGCAAGAATCAAGTTTTTTAATATGCTCTTTCAATACAAGATTTATATATTGAGAAAACGTTCTTTCATCCTTTTCTGCTTCTTCCTTTAACCTTTTCACAATGTCATTGTCAAGAGTTATACTTACTTTCTCTTTTAACGGTCTCATTTTTACCTCGTTTTTTATTTTATTATAGCATTTTATGTTCTTGGGTATTGACAAGTGGGATAAAGTAGGATAAAATAAGATTGAAATTAAAAACTTTTGGAGGTTTATTATGAAACATTTAGCACGTTGGATGATATGTCTTTCATTTTTATTGAATACAGCATTATTCATCACATTACTCATTCTGGCGACCGTAAAAACCGACTATAGATTTGCGGCGATATCATTGGTTTGCTACCCACTTTCTATTCTAATTTTATTTTTGGCAAGAAAGTATATTAACTCAAACTGCAAATTTTATTGGAAACCATTTAAAGATTCTAATGGCGACTGGGTATATGAACCTGTAGCTTGGAAAATTATAAAAACGATCCTTATGCCTATTGTTGCCAGTGGTGCATTGATTATACATCACTTGATAACGATAACGTATACCAAAATGAACGAAGCTATTGAAGATAAAACGGGTTTTTCGCTTTCTTCTCTCGGACGTACCTGTCAAGTGTTATTAGCGTATTTCATAGCGTTCATATTAGTATTTACAATTGCAGAATTATGCGGATTACATAATGATGATGCTTGGCGAGAAGCTATGGAAAGCATTGAAGTAACTATTCTTGTTTTTGGCGGCATTATTTGGATTCTAGACACGATTTTGTGGGATGTATTGGATTTTGCTCAAAAAGAACGCGCGGGTTTCGTAAAATTCAAAAATATTTCTTTTCTTGTAATCGCCGTTCTTTGCGCCATCTGGGGTTTGCCAAATCTTATATTATGCGAGGCAAAAGATGTTTTTGAATATTTTGGCATAGCAATAGTTCCTATCTGCATTCATTTCTGCTATTATGGCGTAATTCGTTCTGGTCAAGTTCCTCAATCTCGCAAGCGATTGATATGGGGACCGATTTCTGTAGCGGTTGTTTTTATATATGCCACACTGCTTTTAAATATCGTAGCTCACGGCAGAGTATTGGCGTTGCTCATTTATTTCTTAACAGTTATCGCTTTTGGCGTTGTAATATATTTCATCGGACTTCCTTTTGCAGCAACCGATGGGTCGTATCGCTTATATTATCGCCAGTTCAATATATTAAATAAATACTAATTAGAGTTAGACGAT
>JAFTNI010000115.1 GCA_017451975.1 Clostridia bacterium | reverse complement strand
TCCGTATAGCGGAGAATAAAGCCGTATTTAGCGCAGTTTGCTGTGATCCAAGCCTGCTCTGCTTCGTTGAGGTATTCGATTTCAGACTGATTTTTTATATTCACACGTAAGTCAAAGGCAAGTCCCGTGTGGTGTTCGTTATGTCCGGGCTTTGTGGTAAGACCGCTATCGGGGTCGTTTTTGTAAAGAGCTTCCTGCTTTTCAAGCGTTCTGTAGCCCGAAAGAATCATAAGTCTTCTTGTATCCGTAAGCGTGGGGTTAGCCGCCTTCATATCTCTGAGCATAGCCGAAATGTTTTCAACTATATCCTTGCTGAGCTCGAGGGGCTTAGCACCCGTGGGGTATGTCATACCGTTGCCGAGAACGTAAACGTCGCCATAGCCGTAAGCTTTATTGTACATCTGCTCGAGCTTGAGGGAAGCAGGAAACGTGTATGCATACTTGTTGTTAACGAGTATAAGGTGGCCTTCGTTAACGAGCTTATCGCTTCTGTTTGTGGTTTCATAGCCGTAGTTCCAAGCGCCGAGAACGGGAGTCGTGTAGTGGGGGTCTTTGAGCGAAGTGGAAGCCGTGGTGGCAACTGTGCCTGTTGTGGTTATCACGGTCGTCTCACCCGTTTTATCGGTTATTGGCTTTGTTGCGGTTGTGCCGTCTGCTTTCGTCGTTATGTCAATAGTAAATTCCAGCTCGCACGATGTAAGTGCGCAAAGAAGCATAACTATTGACACAATCAAAGTGATGATTTTTTTCATATAAAATCCTCCGTGTTTTTCAAAATGTCGGTTTGTTATAATTTATATTTTACGCCTATTTGCAATATTTGTCAATATACAAAGCAAAAAGCGGTGTTTGCACACCGCTTTTATATTTTATTTGCCTTTTTTCTGCTCAAGGAGCCACTGTGCAGGTGTCTGACCTGCTTCATTTCTCGTTATATACGAGGGGTTCCATATACTGTGGCCGAAGTTTTCGCTTATGGGCGTATACTGAATTTTCGTGCCGCCCGCCGCGCGAATGGCATCTACCATTCTCGTCGTGCCTTCTGTCCAAACAGTCTTATCGCCCGTGCCGTGGAATACCC
The DNA here is from genome assembly GCA_017451975.1 of Clostridia bacterium. GTDB lineage: Bacteria > Bacillota > Clostridia > Oscillospirales > CAG-272 > UMGS731. The sequence continues at coordinate 4,817 of JAFTNI010000115.1, read as the reverse complement.
ATATTGCCACGTCTTTAAGCGACTCTGCCGAGGAAAGTATGCCGGAGCCGCAAAGGGGCACCGCCGCCGCGAAAAGCTCGGGGTTGCGGGCAAGAATTTCCCACGTTGCGCAGCCGCCCATGGAAATACCGCCGACGTAAATTCTTTCCTTATCAACTCTGTTTTCGTCGATGAATTTATAAAGCAAAGCCTCTGCCGCCTTCATTCCTATTGTGTAAGTCATATCCTCAAGCTTGCCCTCGCGCGCCTTGAAGCCGCCTGCCGCGCCGTCCCATACGTGAATGCCTGGCTTGCCCGAGCCGGAGGCGATCCATTCATATTTGTTTATCGCGCCGTCGCATATCGTCTGCGGTGCGAGAATAATGCAGTTATCCATAGCCGCAAGCTCATCGAGGAAGAGGTTACGCCCAAAAACCTGGAGCTGTGTTTTGTTATCTGTGCCGCATTCGCCGTGGCCGTGGAGGAAGTAAACCAAGGGGTAAGATTTTCCGCTTGTTTCGTAATCGGAGGGGTAGTATGCTCGGTAAGGCAAGCTCATTCCCTCGCCATCCTCTCCCGCAAATTCGAAAACGTCTGCCTTGGATTCGTATATGGATTTTTCTATGCTTACGTCTTCCCAAGCGTAATCGTAAATTTTGAATTCATCAATAGCGCCGTGGAACTGCTTTACGCCCTCGCTGTGAGAAGCACCGCCGATGTAGAGGTCGGAGCTCGATTTGAAGTTGACAGAGCCCGTCTGCCCAACCTTCGTGCCGTTGAGGTAAACGTAAATCATGCGGTTTTTGTGAATTATCGTAGCGTGATGCCACGTGTTTTTCGAAAAAGCGGAGCCGATTTTGCGGTTTCTCGTGTCGCCGCCCCAGCAAACGCCCTGCGTGGGTCTATCTTCAACGCCAAGCCAAACGCCGTACCAGCCGTTATTTTTAGAGCCCTTGGAAAAGAGAGTTTCCCAGCCCACTGCGTTTTCGTCGAGCATATACCAGAAATCTATGGTAAATTCATCGTCGATAGAGAAATTGAGCTTAGCATCGTTTTTCACGGTTACGTAGTTTTCCTCGTCGGTCGTGCCGAAGTGAATGGCGTCGGCGCCCGTGGGGCTCGTGATGGTAACGGGTGTGCCCGTAATAATGGCATCGAGCCCTTCGCCCGCCATGTTTTTAACGGTACCGCCCTTCATATTGTCGGCTTCGAAATCGTACCAGAGGAAAGGGCCCTTGCCAACGGTTTCGCAAGGAGCGTTTTCATCCTGCGTGGCTTTTTCTATTTTTCTTATTTCATCCATTTCAGTTACTTCCTTTTCGTTATTTTTGCGAAGATTTTAAGGGGAGGGCAAGCCCCTGCCCTATGCGCTTTGTTATGGCAAAAAACGCAGGAAAAATCCTGCGTTTTTTAGGTTTTCAAAAATCAGTCTGCCTTTGTCTGCTGGAGCAACCACTGTGCGGGTGTCTGACCTGCAGAGTTCTTATATGTGTATGCAGGGTTCCAGATGCTGTGACCCTGGCCTGCAAGCTCTGTATAAATTATCTTTGTACCGCCTGCTGCAACGATAGCATCATACATCTTCTTGGAGCCTTCTGTCCAAACAGTTGTATCCTTGGAGCCGTGGAATGCCCAGATATCGATATCCTTGAGGGATGCCGCTGTGCTGAGAATACCGGAGCCGCAAAGAGGAATTGCAGCCGCGAAGAGCTCGGGGTTACGAGCCATGATTTCCCATGTTGCGCAGCCGCCCATGGAAATACCTGCAACGTAAACTCTGTTCATGTCTACTCTGTTTTCTTCTTTTGCAACGAACTCTTTAATAAGAGCTTCTGCTGCCTGCATACCTACTGTATGAATGATATCCTTGAGCTCGCCTTCGCGGATCTTAAGGCCGCCTGCAACGCCGTCCCACTGGTGGTAGCCTGCAATATTAGAGCCGCTTGCTACCCATTCATATTTGTTTGTAGCGCCGTCGCAAATCGTCTGGGGTGCTACGATAATGCAGTTATCCATTTCAACGATATCGTTGATGAGCACGTTGGGGCCGAATACCTGAAGCTGTGTGCTGTTATCCGTGCCGCATTCGCCGTGGCCGTGGAGGAAGTAAAGAACGGGGTATTTATCTGTGTTACCGTTGAAATCTGTGGGGTAGTATACGCGGTAGGGGAGTGTCATCTTCTGAGTTGCATCGTTGGGGTTTACGTATTCAAAAGTATGAGACTGAGCCGCATAGATAGATTTTGCGCTTTCCTTAGCTTCCCAAGCGTAATCGTAAATCTTGAATTCGTCGATAGCGCCGTGGAACTGTGCTGTAGAAACAGCGGTTGCATCAGAGCTGTTTCTGCCGCCGATGAAAAGGTCGGATGTAGAGGTATAGTTCTTCGCTTCAAAAGCGCTTACTGCTTTACCGTCAAGGTATGTGTAGATTGTACGGTTTTTCATAATAACCGTGATGTGGTGCCATTTGTACTTGGAATAGAGGGAACCTATTTTGTGGTTACCTGTATCGCCGCCCCAGCATACGCCCTGGTTGTCGTTATCGTTTGTACCGAGCCATACGCCGTACCAGCCGTTTTTGGAAGAACCCTTGGAGAAGAGGTTATCCCAGCCTGCGGCTTTTCTGTCCATCATATACCAGAAGTCTATGGTGAATTCATCGTCAATTGTGAAGTTGAGCTTTTCGTTGTTCTTGATTGTGAGATAATCGAACGTGCTGTTTGTGCCGAAGTGGATAGCATCTGCACCTGTGGGGCTTGCCATATATTCGGGGTTACCCGTTATAGTAGCGTCAAGACCTTCAGCAGAGCCTACGTTTTTGATAACATTGCCTTCAATGTTTACTTTTTCAAAGTCGAGCCAAAGGAAGGGGCCTTTTCCGGGAGTTTCGCTGGGTGCATTGGGGTCAGGTGTTGCAACGCCGGGGCCTTGAACTACAGGGGGCTTCGTTGTAGCGGTTGTGCCTGTTGTAGCAGTTGTGCCCGTTGTGGCTGTCGTGCCTGTTGTAGCGGTTGTGCCCGTTGTGTCTGTCGTGCCTGTTGTGGCAGTCGTGCCTGTTGTAGCAGTCGTGCCTGTTGTGGCGGTTGTGCCCGTTGTAGTAGTTGCACCCGTTGTGTCTGTTGTACCTGTCGTTGTAGCTCCGAGGTTACAGGAAGCGAGCATACAAAGGAGCATAACCATTGCCATTACCATAGAAATAATCTTTTTCATGCAATTTCCTCCGTGTTGATTTTAATTGTGATTAACCCGAGATACCGATTTGCCGCAAGGCGGTAAATCGGTACCCATAAGGACTATATTCTGTTAATTATTTGCCTGTTTTGTATGTGAGCGCGTCTGTGCCGTAATCGTAAACCTTGAAGGATTCGATTGCGCCGAAGAACTGCTGAATTTTAAGTGTATCGCCCAAGCCGTTTCCGGAGTATGTAGCACCGCCGATGAAGAGGTCAAGCTCGCTCTGGAAAACAAGACCTGTTGTTATCTGTGTTACGAGGTTGCCATCGAAGTATACGTAGAGAGCTTTTGCAGCGCCGTCTCTTACAACCTGAACTGTGTGCCATTCGCCTGTTGCCATAGAAGTGGTGAACCATTTGTTACCTGTATCACCGCCCCAGCAAAGACCGTTGCTCATCCAAACGCCGTACCAGCCAATGCCTTTATCGCCTTTTTCGAAGAGGCAGGGCCAAGAGCCGCCAGCCTGGTCAATTCTGTATTTGAATTCGATAATAAAGCTATCTTCTGCAGCGAAGTTGATATCGTCGGAGTTCTTGATTGTGAGGTATTCGCCTTCTGTATCGAATACAACTGCACCTTCTGCAACAGTAACGTCGCCTGTGATTGTAGCGTTGTTACCCTTGCCGGATTTATCTGCGATAACGCCTTCGTTGATAGCGGAGAAGTCAAGGTCTACTACGAGCTTGCTTTCGTCCTTTTCAACGGGGTAAATGCCTGTGATTTCTTCTGCTGTGAGCGCACGGTTGTAAATTTTAAATTCATCGATTGCGCCGAAGAACTGCTGAAGCTTATCTTCGCCTGTTTCAGCGTCTACGCCAACCTTACCGCCGATGTAGAGATCCCATGTGTTTGTGATATCTTTTGCTGTTTCAGTTGCACCAGCAACGCCGTCGATGTATGTGTAGATAACGCCGTCCTTCTGAACTGCAATGAAGTGGTGCCATTCAGATTTGAGAACGCCCTTGAAAGCAGCAGCGTTTTTGTTACCTGTTACGTTCACGTTGTTTTCAATATCGTATGTACCTGTGCCGTAGTAAATGTAGTCTGTGCCTTTAGATGCGCTTACCCAGCAACCGAAGTAGCTTGTAGCGTTGGGGGAGCCTTTTGTGAAGAGGCAGGGCCAAGTATGGTTAGAATAGATGTTATCTTTGTCAACCTTGATCCAAAGGTCGATTGTGTATTCGTCTTCTGCTTTGAAGTTGAATACGTCGTTGTGTTTGATTGTGAGGTAGTCGCCTACTGTGTTGATTTCAGCGCCTTCGCCATCGTTAATACCGTCTGTTACGTCGATATTACCGCCAACGTAGCCGTGGTTGCCGTTACCGGACATATCCTTAAAGTAAGAGCCATCATCGCCTTCTTCGAGGTTTTCAAGGCCGAAGTCGATCCAAACGAGAAGGTTAGGGTCTTTGGGTTCAGCCGTTGTAGCTGTCGTAGCCGTTGTAGGTGTTGTCGTAGCAGACGTTGCTGTTGTAGCGGACGTTGCCGTTGTGGGTGTTGTTGTGGGTGTTGTCGTAGCAGACGTTGCTGTCGTAGCGGATGTAGCCGTTGTAGCAGACGTTGCCGTTGTAGCCGTTGTGCCTGTAGTAGAAGCGCTTGTAGCT
>JAFTNI010000114.1 GCA_017451975.1 Clostridia bacterium | reverse complement strand
CTACAAATTCCTTGTCGAAATTTACTATTTCCATATATTATCCTTTCTTAATAACAACCATCGTAGTCTTTAAGATTTACTCCTAAAGAGAGTAGTTTTTGAATTATTTCCTCAAGAGATTTTCTTCCAAGATTACGTACTTTAATCATATCATCGTATGTTTTTTCTGTTAAATCTCCAACGGTATCTATACCAGCACGTTTTAGGCAATTAAATGACCTTATGGATAGGTCAAGTTCTTCGATAGTTAAGTCATATATTTTTGTACTACTATAAGAAACTTTATTTCCTGAATGCACGATTATCTTTGATGTGCTTGCTGTATAATCATCGTTAGTACTTGTTTCTATCAAGTTACCATAACAAACCTCGCCATTTCTTAAATTAGAACAACGTATAGTCTTATTGCACATATCAGAAGTTTTTGTACATGATATACCCGCAAATATGCGTTTTTCGCAACGTATAAATCCTTTTGCCGTGATATATTCACCTGCAAGGATACCTTCCCCAGATTTGATGTTTCCATTGGACGAGATATACTCATTGGCACAAATATTTTTATCAGCCTTGATGTTCCAACCAGCGGATATGCTGCCTCCAGATTTAATTTGACCTTTGGTAATGATTTCTTCACCTGCGTGAATTTTTCCGTTAGCAATAATGTCTTCTTCGGATATAATATCCTCGCTTGATACAACATCACCTAAAGCACTAATACCTGTATCTACAGAAATGCTACCTTTAGCCATAACATCGTTATATACAATGATTCCATAGACTTTAATATAACCGCCAACGGTAATATTGTCTGCATATATGTATCCAGATAAATTTAGATTACCTCCGATTTCAATGTCATAGTAATCAAAGTTATATACATCAAAGCTATCAGCCTTGAAATCTAAAGCATTAACATTTCCTGAAATTTTTACAGATGTTTTGGCTTCAATATAGGTTGCCTTAACATTTCCAATTACTTCTATACAAGAATTTATAAAAATATTTTTCGCACATATATCACCATAAACTATTAGGCGTGCATCTAAATCAATAGAAATATCTCCGTTATAAAATAGATCTGCATTAATTACATAGTGTTTAAGAGTGTGATATTCCTCACAAATATTGTCCCAGCGTTCAGTTTCAACTAATCGTAATTCTTTGAAAAATTTATCTATTTTTAATAACGTTGTATTATTTGAAACTTCTGTTGCTACGATTTTGTTTTTTGAATTTTCGGCGCAATTTTCACCGTCATCAAAGTTTTCAATTTCGTCCTCGTCATCATATTCTTCATAGTCATCAGAATCCTCGTCTACTACGATAAAATCATCTTCAAAGTAAGCGTTCTTTTTCTTGTTGTCCATACCTTATCCTCCTTTTTACCGTCTAAGCCAATCCTTGCCAAAAGCCACCTTCTGTCTTTCTGACAGTATCGGCTTGCTAAGAACCTTTTTTGTTTTATCTAAATTCATTTCATAGGCTTTCCTTGCCATTACAAACACAAGCACCGCCAAGGCAGTTTATCTTTGCCGAAGCGGTGTTTTCGTTAAATTCACACTTGACGTGCGAGTGTGTGGTGGAGGCGAGGGGAATCGAACCCCTGTCCGAAAATCTATTCATATAGCTTTCTTCGAGCGAAGTTTATCTTTTAAAATTCCCGCACGGAAGCGCCGATAAACAGGCTTTTCCGCTTAGTAGCTTTTTTGTACACGACAGCTTCAAAAGCAAAAAGGCTGTGCGCGTTCACCGCTGTGTTATGCCCGAGCCGAAGCCGCGGTCCTCATCGGGCGGACATCGCCGCACTTAGGCAGCGAGAGCTACTCTATTATTGTTAGCGTTTAATTTTAAATTGAGGTTGTTTAACGAGGTACCACATCTCGGCTCGCTTACCATTCTGCAAAATCCCCGTCGAAACCTTTACGCCCCCATGGGCAATTCCGAAAGAATTGCAGTTTATCTTTGCTTGTCGCGCTCGTATCTTTCGATATCGCGCTTTTCTGCCTTGAGCGCTTCTGTTTCGCGCTTATCCCAAAGCTTTTTACCTTTGCAGACACCAACTTCCACCTTCACGTTCTTTCCTGAAAAATACATGGAAAGTGGAACGAGGGTATAGCCCTCTTTGCCGATCTTCATAAAGAGCTTGAGAATCTCTTTTTTGTGCATAAGGAGCTTGCGGTCGCGAAGCGGGTCTACATTGAAAATATTGCCTTTTTCGTAGGGGCTGATGTGTATGCCCGTGGCGAAAAGCTCGCCTTCTTCGATATAGCAATATGAATCTTTCATATTGACCGTGCCGGCGCGAATGGATTTTACCTCTGTACCCGAAAGCACAATACCTGCCTCGTAAGTATCTTCGATAAAATAATCATGGCGCGCCTTGCGATTCTGCGCCGCGTATTTTTGGCCTTTCTCCGCCATGAAAATCACCTCACAGTAATATAGTATTAATTATAATACCACAAAATGCCTGTTTAGTCAAGGGGAAGAAGAAATTTTTTGCTTGTGATATATTCAAAGATGTATTTTATTATTGCAATATGAAGAAATTTATGCTATACTAATACAGTAAATATAAAATTTACCTTGAAAGGAAACGACATGAGCGAAATTAAAGTTATGGAATGTTGTTGCTGCGGTAACAGAAACGCAAAGAGCTTCAAGCAATATGAAAGCGGATATATTTGCGGCTGTTGCGGTGCGGCGTTTTACCTTGACGGAGATAAACGCGCAAGCAATGACGAAAAACAAAGAATAGCAAGAGGCTATGCCAACCTGCAGAACTATGAATTTTCAAAGGCGCGCGGCACGTTTTCCGACGTATTGCGCGATTACCCGAAATCTATAGATGCGCGCTGGGGCTTGTTGCTTGCCAAATACGGCGTAGTATTCATAAAAGGCTTTTTCGATGACGACGTGGAGCCGATTTATTGTTTCCCTGAATACGATGAGCTTAAAAACAAAACCTTCCGCGGAGAAACCGAATATCTTGAACTTATTGATCTTATTGAAGAAGATGAGGATATGATGGATTTCTACGAAAAGAAATCCCGCAAGATAGATACGGCGATAAAGAAATTCCGCCAGAGTGTAAACGAAATTGACCGCGACGTTTTTATTTGCGTTAAAATCAGTGCGGCAACAGAGCGAAACCCCAATGCACCCGGGCGCACGGAGGATTACGAGCTTGCGCAGAAGATATATAAGGACCTACGCGCAAAGGGAATAAACGTGTTCTTCAGCTTTGTAACCCTGAAAAACGAGGTTCAATCTGACCACGAAATCTGGCTTAACCTTGTTAAGAGCAAAAAAATGCTCCTTATAGGCAGCCGCGAGGAATACATAGAAAGCGCTTGGGTAAAGAGCGAATGGAAACGCTGGCTATTCCTCGACAGAGATGATGATATGTACATCTTTTCGATGAGGCACACCAACGAAAGCCCGAAATCCATTTTGCCGCACGAGCTGCGCACAACGCAGATATATACGCTCGATACATACGATAAGCTTATAAGCGATATCAGCGGCGAAACGGCGGCAGAAGAAGCAGAGTTCAAGAAGCGCGAAGCAGAAGAAGCAGAGCGCAAAAAACGCGAGGCGGAAGAAGCGGAGCGCAAGAAGCGCGAAGCAGAAGAGGCAGAGCGCAAGAAGCTGGCCGCAGAAGAAGCGGAGCGCAAGCGCAAGGAAAGGGAAGCGGCTGCCGCTAAACGCAAAAGCTACGCAAAGGAGCACGCTCCCGCTATAATAACGTGGGTGCTTGTTATTCTTGCAATAGCGGCAACTGTAATATGCAACATATTCTTTGAAGCAACGAGGGCATGGTTTATAGCCATGGGCATTGCCGTTGTATATACGTTATTCTGGAACTTCATTCGCCGTAAAACGGAATTCAATTACGTTCCGTGGTATATTCTTACAAACGTCGGGCTCAGCATTGCCTGCATACCGCTTTATTGCATTTCCGCTACAACGCGCGCATATGCGTTCGGCTTTGCCGTTGCGGTTCTTGCCTCTTCCATTGGGCTTCTTGTTAAGGCTTGGAAGGACAAGACTGTTGAAAGAACCTCCGAGCAGGTAAGAAGATGGCAGCCGTACGGCGGTTACGGATATGACACGGTATATTACAATACGTATACGTTTAAATACAATCCCATTGAATACGCCTCAACCTTCTATTTCACGCTTATTGGCGGGGTGCTGCTTTCTATTGCGGTTGGCTGCCTTTTCTCGGGCATGGCTATGGCGCTTGTTGTGGGCTGCGGCGTAGCGGTTGTATATATCGCTATGTCTGTGCTTACCACGTTCCTTTATTGCGACGGCGATACGGAAACTACATTTACCGTTATAGACGTAATTTTGGGTGTAGTGGGCGTGGCATTCCTCTTTGTATCTTATAATTTTTCCGTATGCGCGATGTGCCTTTTTGCGGCGGCTGTTCTCTCGGCGTTCATACTTGCTATAAGACGCCGTGAAAATTCGTTTTTCGTTGTTGTCGGTATTGGCATAGCGCTTATAGGCATTGCGGTTCTTGTTCTTCTCTTTGGTCACAAGCCTGCTTCCGAGGAATTTAAAATTAAAGACGGAGTTTTGCTTTCCTACGGCGGCACCGCAGAGGTAGTTGTTATACCCGAAGAGGTTACGGCTATTGACGCTAAGGCGTTTAAATACAGCGGCCCGCAGAAAAATATGAAGGAAGTTGTTTTGCACGATGGTATAACCTCTATTGGCACAAGTGCATTTGAAAATTGCGATGCGCTTACTTCAGTAACAATTCCCGGCAGTGTTTACAGCGTTTCGGAAAAAGCTTTCTATGAATGTGATAAACTCGCTTCGGTTACTATTGAAGAGGGTGTAAAGCAGTTGGGTGTATCGTCTTTTGGAGAATGCGATTCTATTGTTTCGATCACGTTGCCGGAAAGTATGGAAAAGCTTGAAAGCTATTGCTTTGAATTTTGCGATAAACTTGATGAAATCTATATTAATTCCGGAGTAAAATATATGGGAAGCGGAATTTTTTCCAGCGTAGATTTAACGATTTATTATGACGGCTCAAAGAGCCAGTGGGAAAGCATTGAAACTCCCTGGATAAAATGGAACTATTTGATCGACAATCACGATATAATTTACGCAAGTTAATAATACAGGAATAATAAAACAAGCCCTTCTCTCTGCATTCTTAGCGGAGAATGGGCAGGCACAAAAAATTTGGCAGGGAACTTGTCTTCTCTGCCGATTTGTGTTATAATGGAACTAACGAAAAGCCTTCCTCAGGGAGGAAGGGGACCGCGGTAGCGGTGGAAGGAGCCCGCGCAACTTTAGGGGTATGGGCTTTGCCCGAAGCCTTTGTAATACGAAGGCGAAACTGGCGATAAAACAGAATACCTAATCAATTTTTTGGTTGGGCTCATATTCAAATATCCGTGTGGATTTTACATAAAGAACATTACGTATAAAATGGAGGTACGCAAGTGAAATTCCGAAGAAACACTAAACAGGAAAAAATGTTTAAGAAAGTGGCATTGTTGTCTTTGTTATTCAGTGTCGCTTTCTTGATTGTATACTTTGTAACTCAAAATACCGATTTCATTCGTTTGTTTGCGGCAGGAATATTTACATCTATTGTTGAATTTTCCTTGGTTTATACTGAAAAAAGAGCATATATCGAATTCCAAAAAGATAAGATTGTATTCATTAATCATATTGCGTCCAATATAGAGATAAGTATTTCTGATATTGAAGCTATTATAATGCCATCGGAGAAGGCATTAAAGAGCAAGTTGAAAGACACTGATATTTTATTTAAGCAATCTTCCGGATACAATCCGGTTTCATATACTCCTGACATTGAAAAGTTTATTCTTGAACACCTTGATATTCCAATTATTTACTATGACAATTACAATGATGCTATTAAGATGAAACAGTGATCTACGTATCAAAATTTCACAAATAAAAATCCCCGACAGACCGTAAAAAATCTGTCGGGGTTACTTATTTGTTTATAGCGGAGCAATTATTAAACAACTGACTATAAACTCTCCGCTAACTATACGCGCCCTTACGGGTTCTTTTTTATTTGACTAAGCAAAAGCTTGATTTTTGCAAATGCCTCGGAAACGGCTTTTTCTATGCGCTTTTTGCGAAGCTCGGGCGGCTCGGAGCGCACTATAAAATTGCAGCCTTCCTGAAGCTTTACTTTATAATATAATTGCAAAATGGAATTTTTGATGGAAAAGCTGAAGGAATCCTCCAGAATTCCAAGCTTGCCAAGGATTTCAAATTCAAAAGAGAATTCGGGCAGCATTGCCACAAGCGAAGAAAAATCGGTTTCGCCCGAAAAATTCCCTGTAAGCGCGCTTTCTGTAGAAACGGTAACGTATACAAAAGAATCCTGCACGGTTTCTGTTTTAAGCTGCAGTTTTCCCGTGCGGGAAAGCTTGAAAGCCATATAAATCAAGCGGAAAATACTGAATGTGAAATATTTTAGGTTTATTTTCGAATAGCAGGGCTCGCCGTAATCTACGGGGTAATGTATGCTCAAGCCGAAAGGCGAAAGCAAGGAAAGTTTTTTCGTCATTTCGTCAAGAATATCGTTCAAGCTGAAAACCTCGGCGCACATAAATTCGGGTTTATCTGAAAAAGAGGAGGAAAGAAACATCAGCTCTGAATATGCGCGCTCGGAAAGCACACTTTTTTCGTAAAACGAAGCTTTTTCAGCTGAATTGTATTCGCTATATGCCGCGCAATAAAAATCCAAAAGGTTTCCCGCAAAATGTTCCCTTACGTGTTCCAATAAATTTTTCGTGTCAGTGAACGCATAAATTGTAAAAAACAGAAAAACCAAGGAATTATCCTCTATCGGAAAAACAAGGGCACGCATAAAATGCGTGCCCGTTTCAATATCCAATTCGTTAATATCGGAAAAATCCATGCTGTTATTGAAATTACGGAAATGCCTTATGATTTTTGAACGCTTGCGAAGCTTACCAAAGAGCTTTGCGGCGAGGTTGTTTTTATAAGTGATTATAAAATTCCTATCCGTAAGAACCACGGGGAAATCTGCAAGGTCGAAAATATCATAGGAGATATTCATAATTTAATTAAACTGTGTGAATTTTTTTGTCGAAATCGGCGTTTGCGCCGTCAAGATTGTACATTGCGTTTTTGCGCTGCTCGAAGAATTTAACGGCAACCTGCTCGAAGAGAGCGTAGGAAAGAACGTCTTCTTCCTGAATAGCCCAAGGTTTAACCTTTTCGCGGAGCGTTTCAAGCTCGGGTTTGAGCTTGTCTGCGGGGCGGTAATCGATTACCTTTTCGTCGCCGATGATCTTCTTTGCGAATTCGGGGTCTACGGCAACGGGGGTTTTACCGTATTCGCCGCGTATAACGCCCTTGAATTCGTTTGTGCACATTTTGTATCTTTCGCCGCCGATTACGTTGAACACAGCCTGTGTACCAACGATCTGGGAGGAGGGTGTTACGAGAGGGGGGTAGCCCGCATCTGCACGAACACGCGGAACTTCCTCGAGAACCTCTGTAAGCTTATCGGACTGACCTGCCTGCTTGAGCTGAGAAACGAGGTTGGAAAGCATGCCACCGGGAACCTGGTAGAGAAGTGCGTTAACGTCAACCTTAAGCACCTTGGGGTCAAGAAGACCGCTTGCGAGGTATTGTTCGCGGAGAGGCATGAAGTGTTTTGCAATTTTATCGAGTTCTTTAAGGTCAAGGCCTGTGTCGAATTCCGTGCCCTGAAGCGTAGCAACAAGCGCTTCTGTGGGGGGCTGAGAAGTACCGAGAGCCATGGGGGAAATAGCTGTATCCACTATATCTACGCCTGCTTCGATAGCCTTGAGAAGTGTCATAGAACCGAGGCCGGATGTAGAGTGAGTATGAAGCTCTACGGGAATTTTAACAGTATTTTTGATCTTTTTAACAAGATCGTAAGCGTTGTAGGGTGTAAGAAGACCTGCCATATCCTTAATGCATATGGAGTTTGCGCCCATTTCTTCAAGCTCTTTTGCATACTGTGCAAAGCCTTCGTTTGTGTGCGCTTTTACGTGAGGGGGGCTTATTGTATAGCTGATAGCCGCCTGAACGTGGCCGCCTTCTTTGATTGTAGCCTTGATAGCTGTTTCAAGGTTTCTTTTATCGTTGAGTGCGTCGAAAATTCTGATGATATCGATACCGTTTGCTATGGATTTCTGAACGAAGTATTCAACAACGTCATCTGCATAGTGGCGGTAGCCGAGAATGTTCTGGCCGCGGAAAAGCATCTGGAGTTTTGTGTTTTTTACTTTGTCGCGGATTTTACGAAGTCTTTCCCAAGGGTCTTCGTTCAAGAAGCGGAGGCAGGAGTCGAAAGTAGCGCCGCCCCAAGCTTCAATAGAATAGTAGCCTACTTTATCCATTTGTTCAAGGATAGGAAGCATTTCTTCCGTTTTCATTCGCGTTGCGATCAAGGACTGGTGCGCGTCGCGAATTACGGTTTCACAAATTTTAACCTTTGCCATATATTAATTCCTTTCGAAAAATTCATTAAGTTATATTGGTATGCGTAGCTATCAACCGAAGAGTGCCATAAATACACCTGCCGCAACTGCCGAGCCTATAACACCGGCAACGTTGGGGCCCATAGCGTGCATAAGAAGGAAGTTGGAAGGGTCTGCCTTCTGGCCTTCGATCTGTGCTACGCGAGCTGCCATAGGAACGGCGGAAACGCCCGCAGAACCGATGAGGGGGTTGATTTTGCCTTTTGTAAGCCAGCACATAACTCTGCCGCCTATAAGGCCGCCGATGGTGGAAAGCGAGAAAGCTACAAGACCGAGAACGATGATAAACACAGTCTGCAAGGAAAGGAAGTTTTCTGCCTTTGCCGTAGCACCTACGGAAATGCCGAGGCAGATTGTGATTATATTCATAAATTCGTTCTGTGCCGTTTTGGAAAGTCTTTCCGTAACGCCCGAAACCGTGAGAAGATTACCGAACATAAGAAGACCGACGAGCGAGCCCGCAGAGGGAACGATAAGTGTTACAACCGCCGTTACCGCAATGGGGAAAATAACAAGCTCGAGCTTCGAAACGGGGCGTAAAGTTTCCATTTTGATTTTGCGGAGCTTTTCGGGCACCATCATTCTCATAAGCGGGGGCTGGATCATGGGGATAAGCGCCATATAGGAATATGCCGCTATTGCAATAGCGCCGAGAAGGTGGGGGGCAAGCTTGGAGGTAACGTAGATAGCCGTGGGGCCGTCTGCGCCGCCGATAATTCCTATAGCCGCCGCATCAAGCTCGGTAAATCCCGTAAGGGGCTGAGAAACAAGCGCGCCCCAGAACGCTATAAATACGCCGAGCTGTGCAGCCGCGCCGAGGAAAAGCGTTTTCGGGTTTGCTATAAGCGGGGAAAAGTCTGTCATCGCGCCTACACCCATAAATATGATGCAAGGGTAGATGGAGAGCTTAACGCCGAGGTAAATAAAATCGAGGAAGCCGCCGTTGTTCACGATGTGCATAATAATATCGGACATTTCGTGCGACATAATCGTGATTTCTTTGGCAACGCCGTTTTCAACGATTGTCGTTGTGAGGGGCACAAGGCTTATCGTGCCGTCGGGGTTGAGCGCTTTTCCCATAACGGGAACGCCGTCTACAAACCAATCCATATGGAAAATTTCTGCACCGGGGAGGTTGGTAAGAAGCATACCGAATGCAATGGGGAGAAGGAGCAACGGCTCGAACTTCTTGACAATCGCAAGATACACAAGTGCACCGACAATGCAGTACATTATAAGGGTTTTTATAAGCATTTCCGCATCTGTGAATTTTGCAAGACCCATAGATGAAAGAAAATTATTTATTGCTTCTAACAAGATGAGTTCACCGCCGTTCTGTTATTTGGGTTTCATAGTAATTAAATTTTATTAGTTAAGTGTAACAAGAACGTCGCCGGAAGATACGGAAGCGCCGGAATTAACAGCAACTGTAGCAACCGTGCCGTCCTCGGGAGCTTTGATTTCGTTTTCCATTTTCATTGCTTCAAGAACGCAAAGAACGTCGCCTTTTTTAACTGCTGCGCCTGCTGCAACGTTAACCTTAACGATTGTGCCGGGCATGGGAGCTGTTACTTTAACTTTGCCGCCTGCTGCGGGTGCTGCGGCCTTGGGTGCAGCGGGAGCTGCTTTGGGAGCTGCTGCTACGGGAGCCGCTACGGGAGCGGGAGCTGCTGCGGGTGCTGCTGCACCGCCTGCAACCTCTTCTACGGTTACAACGTATGTCTGACCGTTTACTGTGATATTATATGTTTTCAATTTAAATCAATCCTCCGAGATTATTTAATGTGTTTGAAAGATACAACGCGGAATTTTGTTACGGGCTCTCCGCTGTAAGCCGAAACGGCTGCCGCGAGAATAGCTATAAGCTCAAGGTCGTCGCCCGCTGCTTCTTCTGCCGCCGTTTCTTCTGCGGCTGCGGGTTCGGGTTCGGGCTTGCTTTCTGCCACGGGTTTTGCCGCTTTGGGGGCGGACTTTTTTTCAGAGCCTGCCGTGGCGCCGAGGGTTTTTATCACTACGAAAATTATAGCGATGATTGCGAAAATCGCAAGCACACCGAGGCCTGTTACCTGACCGCCGCGGAAAAATAATTCAATAAAACTCATAGGTTACCTCCTATGATCAAATAAGCATTTCGAGCGCTGCCGCGATTCTCATACGAAGCTCGTCCGCAGAGATGATGTCATCTATATGACCGCATTTTGCCGCGGCTACGGGTGTTGCATTGTTTTCTGCCCATTCTGCGGCGATTTCGGCGTGCTTGGATTCATCGTCTACAAGGCCGAGGAAGGAAACAGCAGCCATGGGTTCCATAGCGGAAATTTTTGCGCTTTCGAGGGCGAGGCAAACGTCTGCGCCGAGCGATTTTGCACCCATTACAGTGTAAGCTGCACCGTATGCACGGCCGAGCGTAACCGTAACTTTGGGAACGAGAGCAAGGGTATATGCTTTAGCAAGAGCAGCGAGCTTTGCGGAAAGACCTTTTGCTTCTGCTTCAGCAGAGGCAGCTACACCGCAACTATCTACGAGAGTAACAACGGGGATATCCTGCGCTTCGCACTTTTCGATAAATGCCGCAGCTTTTTCTGCCGCGCCGCCGCAGAGGTGGCCGCCTTTTACTGCGGGGTTGTTTGCAACAACGGCAACAACGTGGCCGTTTATGCTTGCAAGGCCGCAAACCATAGATTTTGCTTTTTCAGCATAAAGCTCTGTGAAGGAGCCTGCATCGAAAACTGTTTCGATAGCCGTGTGAACGTCGTAATCTTCGCCTACGGCAACTTCGGGAACGAGTCTGTTAACTTCGTCGCCCGTGAAGATTTCGCCTTCGAAGTATTTGATAAGGTTTCTTGCCATGCCGAGCGCTTCCGCATCGTTTTCTGCAACGAGAGCGGCAACGCCTTTTTCAGCGAGAGCTTCAGCACCGCTTGCTTTTTCGCCTGCTGCCGTAACGTAAAGCTTACCTGTGGATTTCGCTGCGATAACGAAATCGAAAAGCTCTGCGATAACTGCTGCGTGACCTGTGCAAGGGCCTGCAACTATGGCAATCTGGGGGATTTCTGCGCTTGCTGCGCAAGAAATGAGAGAGCCGTATGCCGCAAGAGCGTCTACACCCTCGAGAACCTTTGCGCCTGCGGAGTCAAACACACCGATGATGGGGGCTTCGGCAATGATTGCCATTTCGTAAATTTTGGCGATTTTTTTAGCGTGCATTTCGCCGAGAGCACCGGAAAGTCTTGCAAAGTCCTGAGAAAAAGCGAATGCAAGAGTGCCGCCTATAGCGCCGTAACCTGTAACAACGGGTTCGAAAGCGTCGTCGCTCGCGGAATCGAGGTCTGTGGTCTTGCGGCCAACATAAGCACCGATTTCAACGAACGTGCCTTCATCGAAGAGCGCTGCCATACGGGAAGCGGCAGAGAGTTTTCCGTCTTTCGCGAGTTTCGCGTCAGCGGAAGCCTGCTCATTCGCAAGAGCAGCGCGCATTTCTGCAGCCGTCAT
>JAFTNI010000113.1 GCA_017451975.1 Clostridia bacterium | reverse complement strand
CTTAAATTCGTTAAGAACGTAGTTGTTGCTACAGCAGAAGCTGAAATCGCAGCAGCAGGCGTTAAACTCGATTATGAAGTTGGTACAATGATCGAAATTCCTCGTGCGTGCCTCACAGCAGACGATATCGCTGCTAACGCAGACTTCTTCTGCTTCGGTACAAACGACCTTACACAGATGACATACGGCTTCTCCCGTGACGACGCAGGCAAGTTCCTCAATGCTTACTACGACGTTAAGATTTTCGAAAACGATCCTTTCGCAAAACTTGACCAGACAGGTGTTGGTAAGCTCATGAACATGGCTATCGCTCTCGGTAAACCCGTTAACCCCAACCTCCATGTTGGTATCTGCGGTGAGCACGGTGGTGACCCCGCATCAGTTGAGTTCTGCCACAAGCTCGGCCTCGACTATGTATCCTGCTCTCCCTTCCGTGTTCCGATTGCAAGACTTGCAGCAGCTCAGGCAGCTATCAAGGAAAGCCTCGAATGCGGCAACAAAGCGTAAGTTCGCAATATAAATAAAAAATTCGAAGGGCTCGAAAGAGCCCTTCTTTTTTGTATTTATCTGCGGTGTCGGCGTTTACGCCATTTAACCGTGATTTGTGTAGAAAATGCCGCAAGCGACACCAGAACGAAAGCACTTCCCAAGACAAATCCGACTATAGCGTTATCTCGGTTTTCCTTCAAAGTATCTTCAAGCGCAAGGTAACTTCTCCCATTTGCCTTTATAGCCACGATATACTGTCCTTCTAAAGTTAACTCCATCTCATCTCCAACACTTACCACCTTCGTAAAAACAAATTTTTCAAACGACGGAAAGGCTATCGAATCTATTCTGTGTTCCTCACGCTCGGCTCCACTCGTTTCGACAGTTATATATGCACTTATGCTTCTATAGCCATGCTCTTCTCGGTACGAATAGTATGTTCCATTCACCGTTCGGTATTTTGAAGTTTGAAAAGGAAAACTTATCAGCGATGCAACAATAATGAACAAGCCGAAAGCAAGCATTATTACGCATAATGCAATTTTCCATTTTGTACTTTTATCTTTATTCACTATAATTCTCATATAAAACTCTTTTCTTAAAGCACGGACGTCGCGCATATTCAAAATTCATATTCAAAGCTATCCCAAGGTGTAAGTGTGCCGTCGGGTTTTGCGGAAACGCTTACCTCTTTTCCCGTTATCGGGTGCGGAAAAGTAAGCCTGTACGCCCACAAACCTATAAACGGGCATTTTTCGCGGCTGCCGTATTTTCCGTCGCCCGCAAGCGGAAGCCCGCGCGAAGCAAACTGAACTCGCACCTGATGCGTGCGCCCCGTATGAAGCCGCACAAGCACGAGCGTGCGCCCGTCATCTTTCTTTTCAAGAACGCGGTATTCCAGCACCGCCTCCTTGCTCCCCTTGCGAGCTTTTTCCACAACGAAAGATTTGTTCGTACGTTTATCGTGGTAAAGATAATCGCAAAGCCTTCCGTCATCGTTTTCGGGCGATTTAGGAAGCACAGCGAGGTATTCCTTGCAGAAAAGCGCGTGGTCCTGCACCATGCTGCATAGCTTCGCCGTAGCCTTTTGTGAAAGCCCGAAAACCATCACACCGCCAGTAGGCGTATCAAGGCGGTGAACAAGGCGCACCGATTTATAAGTTTTTGAAAGTTCCGTAAGAAGGTCTTCCTGCCCCGAAAGATCGGGCTGCGACGGCATACCTGCGGGCTTTTTACAAATGAGCAAGTCGCGGTCTTTATATAAAATCTCAATTTCCATTGATTATTCCTCTTAAAAATATAATATAATAATTATATCACGCCGCACAATAAAATTCAATGATATTTAAAATTCCCTCGTCTTGTTTTTATCAAAAAAACTTCCTTAAATTTCAAAAAAACTATTGACAAATTCAAAAGTCGGTGATATACTTATTATCGTTGTGAAAGCAACGGCGAATATGCGAGAGTGGCGGAACTGGCAGACGCGCACGTTTGAGGGGCGTGTGGATTCACCGTACGGGTTCAAGTCCCGTTTCTCGCACCATAAAGGCATTAGCCTAGAGTTAATGCCTTTATTTTATTCACTTCTTTTCATCGTTTAAAATCAAATATGCGGGTATGGCGGAATTGGCAGACGCGCTAGATTCAGGTTCTAGTGGGGCAACTCGTACAGGTTCAAGTCCTGCTACCCGCACCATATCGAGTGTTCATAACAGATTCAAGTTATGGACACTCGATATTTTTTGCTTATGCTTACTTTTCGGTTAAATATTGAGTTGCTTTAAGCAGGTTCGCCTGCTCTTTTTTGTTTTTGTGGTTAAACTGCGTTAGATAAGTATTCGATGGCTACACCTTTGCGCGAGTCGAGGATATAGGGCGGTCTGTGGATGATGCCGGGGATGTCAAGTGTGCCGACGAAGCGGTAATGAATGATGACTCTCTGTGTTCTGTCCTT
>JAFTNI010000112.1 GCA_017451975.1 Clostridia bacterium | reverse complement strand
CCGATTACCTTATGATAGTTGGCGATGGCTCTGTTATTCCCAACGCAGAATGGTTCAACGAATGTGACGACGGCGACGAAACAGTGCCCTCTGACCTTGCTTATATCACTCTCGATACAGATTCCCCCTGGAACGGTGTTGTATACGATTTCGAGGGTATTACCCAGGTGGGCAGAATTCCCGCAAAGGCAGCCGACGGCTTCTATACGGCTATAAGCTACTACAATAACACTATGAATTTTGCAGGCTACGGCATGGCAAAATCCTTCGCGTATTCCGCGCTTGTTTGGGAAAAAACCTCTCGCGCAGAATTTTCGCACCTTAACCCCTACCTTGTAACATCTCCCGAATATACCTCTGCTACACTCGGCAGAATCGGAAGCGAATATAACCTTGCTTGCTTCAACCTCCACGGCTCTGACGACGACCACGCTTGGTACGGCCAGAAGGGCTGGGATTACCCCGAAGCATTCAACGGAAATCTTCTTCCTATGAACGGCGGTTACGCCTTGCTTACGGAAGCTTGCTACGGCGCAAGACCCTTGCATTCCGACAGTATTGTTGTTAATGCGATCAGAAATAATTGCATAGCTTTCGTCGGCTCCTCTAAAATCGCATACGGCTACGCCGACGGCGACCTTTGCTGCGCAGACGTTATAGCACAGAACTTCACAAAGGGCATTGCAAGGGGCGAAACAGCAGGCAAATCCTTCCTTGAAGCACTTTCTGCGCTTTCCTCCGGCTATATGTGCGAGGAAGATATAAAAACGCTTGCAGAGTTTGCGCTTTACGGCGACCCCTCTGCTACGCTTATCGCGGCATCTGCCAAAAAAGCCGCACACCGCGCCGCACCCGCAAAACGCTCCCTTACACAGAAGGATGCATCACGTGCCATCACGCTTATGTCTTGCAGCGAAGAAGGCGGCAGATGCTCCAAAAAGTGCTTGACGATGCTCAGCTTCTCTGCAGAAGAGCAGGCGCACATAAAGAAAATGGCAAGCCACGTTACACAGACGGGCAACGAATATATTCTCAAGAAATTCTCTGCTATGCAGAGCGTTCAGCCCAAGGTTTATAAGGTAATGGGCAAGGAAGAATACCGCGCCGTTTACCAGAAGACCGAAGGCAAAATAAAAACGGTTGTTTCCATGCACCTCGACGGCAAGGGCAACGTTAAAAAAGTATACCACTCTAAATAAGCGAGGAAAAAGCTATGATAAAAGGCACAGTTATTTTTCAAATGGCAAACGTGGGCTCTAAAAGCGAGGGCAGCCACCCGTTTCTCCGCCTTGAGGACGGTAAGATGGTAAAGCTTGCTTTGCGCGGCGATAACCCTTTTATGCACACGATGCTCCGCCCCTACGACCTCAAAAACGTTGTGCTTGAAGGCGAGTACAACGAAAACGGCAAATTTATTGCCACAAGCATAGAAGAAGACGTTCCTAAAGCGGAATGATAGAAAACGAGCAGGCTTGCCTGCTCGTTTTTTGAAATATTATTTAAGGAGAATTTATGCGGTTATATGAAGAATACCCATGGTATGCTCACGCGGGCAGCGAAAGAGAATATCTGAACGTGAACAGATATAAGTACTCCGAAACGACCTCCCCTAAAAAACGTGCGTGGACACCCGAAGAGGTCGACTACGAAATGTCGTTCGGCAGGCACCCGACAAAAATGTGTGTTTGCACTATGACGCAGAAATGCTTTGAATATTGGGTGAGCAAATACGGCGCGAATTACGAAAGCGTTTATTTGAATAATGCAGTAGCAATACGCGACCTTTCGCCGCTTGCCGATTTGCCGAACCTTAAGTCGATTACAGTGGAATGGTGCCGTGCGGAGGGGCTTTGGGATATGTCGCGCAACACTAAGCTAAAAAATCTTGCGCTCCTCGGCGCGAAAAAAATAAGCGCAAACCTCGGTATGCTGAAAACGGGCAAAAGCCTTGAAAATATTCTTATCCAAGGCGATATGGACGTGCCTTACCTTATACCCACGCTCGACGTTTTTGCAAATTTGCCTGACCTTAAGAGGATAGATTTTCTGCATATAAAGGTTGGCAGCCACGATGTTGCTTTTCTTGAAACGCTTCCTTCGCTTGAACAATTTCATTTCGACCCCGGTATGCTTACAACGGAGGAGATCGCATATATCTGCGCGAAATACCCCGACTTATGCGGATGCTCGCTCGGTGCGTACACCACCGGCGCATTCGGATGTATGAATGACGTTCGCATATGCGGCTACAGAAAGCCCGGGCTTGACCTGCCCGAGCAGCAAAAACGATTTGACAAATACGTTGCGGAATTCAACGCGCTTGTTGAAAAATATAAAAAAGAGATGGCGTGAAGCCATCTCTTTTTTGCTTTTATAGCATAGGGGATTGCGCTGAAACGTTATTTTGCCGCGCGAGATACGCTCGGTATGAAAACGCGCGGCAGTGCGCTTTTTATTCCGCGGGGGTTGTGGTTGTACCCGTTGCGGGAGTTGTGGAAGCCGTGGGGTTTGTGGGAATCATAATCGTTGCAGATTCGCCTGCTACCACTGTGGGGAGCTTGCCATCCCATTTTGCGAGGTATTCAAGGTACTGCATATAATCTGTAATAACCTTTATTTCCTCTGCGCTCTTGCCTGTAAAGTCGATGGTGTATTCTATGCCCGTAACAATACCGTCGGCATCTTTAATCTCTTCCTCATCGATGGCGAAGCCGAGCGCACGCGCTACTTCGATAGATTTGAGCTGAATAGATTTTGCTTCTGCGCTTGCCGCTTCAATAACCGCCTGCGCGTCTGCTTTCGCCGCTTCTATTTTTGCCTGAGCCGCGAGCTTTGCAACCTCAAGCTCTTTTTCGGCGTTTACAATAGCGGTTTCTTTTTCATATTCCGCTTTGAGCTTTTCCTGCTCTGCAATCATCTTATCTTCAACCGTCTGCTCGAAAGCATCGGAGAAATCGATGTTTGTGAGAACTACGGCAACAATGTCTACGCAGTATTCTTCCGTTACCGCGCTTTTTATTGCGTCCTCAACAAGCGGGGAAATGGTGGAACGTGTTTCGATAATGTTCATAGCAGAGTAGGAAGAAAGCGTGGATTTCGCTTTTTCTATAGCAATGCTCTGAAGTCTGTTTGCAAGAATATCGATAGAGCCGTATTGGTTGGCAATTTTTATAGCCTGAGCTTCATCTATCTGGTACTGCACCGTCATGGCGATATCCATTGTCTGCGCGTCCTTGGAGTATGCCTGTGCGACGATTTCCATGTTCTGCACCTTTGCATCGTAAACTATGTAAGTTTCGGTAACCCAGAAATCGAAGTGTGTGCCGGCAGAGCGAACGCCCCTTGCTTCGCCCAAGTGCTTTACAACGGCGATTTCACCTGCCTGAACCGTATGGAAGCTGGGCGGCACGGTTACGAGCAAAAGCGCGAAAATGCAGCCCACAACGGCACCGGCTATTATACCGGATTTGTTTTTCTTGAATGCGAAATAACCCGCGCAAACAAACGCAAGACCGCAAACTATTACGAATAAAAAGCCTAAAACTAAACCTAATGACATTTTTATTTCCTCCTGAAAATAAATTGTATTTTTTATCGCGAGGGAAGTTCTTATTGCTATTGAAAAACAAAAAGACTCTTACCGCGTTTACAGTAAAAGTCTTGTAAAATCAAGTTATGATCTGTGTATGCCGAGCATCTGCAGCTGCTGTCATGACGGCAAACACACATTGGTGTGAGCAATGTACTACTCCCTTTTGACATTTACAGTATAGCATATTTTTCTAAATTTGTCAATAGGTGTAGAAAAATATTTTAGGGAATCAATTTTTTGAGCCTTCCCAAAGCAGGGGAAGGTGTCGCCAGCGGG
>JAFTNI010000111.1 GCA_017451975.1 Clostridia bacterium | reverse complement strand
GCGGCTATTGCAGATAAAACGGGTTACCCCGAAGAAATGATAGAAAACGATATGGAGCTTGAGGCAGACCTTGGTATAGACTCTATCAAGCGCGTGGAAATTTTTGCCGAGGTACTTAAAAAGCTTAATATAACTCTCACACCCAATCAGACAGAGGAGCTTTCTGCTATGTCTACCGTAGAGAAGATAGCCTCCTACCTTTCCGGAATAGTATAAGGAGAACCCTTATGATAAATAAAGTATACGATCCTCAGACCGAGAGTCTGAAGGACTTCTGGAATTCCCAGCAGGAGCGCTTGGCGCTCCTTTCGGGAATGACGATTACAGACGATATTCTGAAGCTCACAGCCGATTTCGGCGAAAGTGAAATAGCGATGTTTGAAAAGCTGATGCAAACGCAAAAGCAGCTCGGAGCGCTCTTGGCTCAGACATCTGCTCCTGCGGCGGTGCCTGCAAGAAAACGCATACCAAACGCCGTGTTGGATGCGCTTGACCTTTCCGACCCGAGAACAGTACGCCGCTTTG
Source organism: Clostridia bacterium (assembly GCA_017451975.1). Taxonomy (GTDB): domain Bacteria; phylum Bacillota; class Clostridia; order Oscillospirales; family CAG-272; genus UMGS731. Next base: position 3,619 of record JAFTNI010000111.1, on the reverse strand, counting down.
AAATTCACCCATATGAAAACGTTGGCGGCGAGCGCGTGAAAAGCATGATTCCTTCCTCGGGCATACTGCTTCTTGTGGGCAAAGCAGATTTCCGCACGAATGCGCTGGCAGGCTTCTTTGCCGCTAAAGGCATGAACGTAAAGAGAGTGGAAAATGAGCTTTCTGAGGAAGGAGCCGCGGCGCTTATAGAATCGGTTGCAAAGGAAGGCGACATAAAGTGCTTGCTCTTTGCGGCGAACGACGACTGTACAAAAGACACAGACGAATATATTTATGAGCGTACTATGACGGCGGCGTGCCTTATAAAGCACTATACCATCTATATCCGCACGATTAAGCCCGAGTGGAGAAGCCTGCTGCTCTTTACAACCTTCCTGGACGGCAAGCTAGGCTTCACGGGCGAAAACGACCTTTATGCTTACGGAACGTTCAACGGCATTGCAAAAACGCTTTCTATTGAATTTGGCGAGCAGGCAGACGTGAAGCTGATAGATTTTGAACCGACCGTTTCTGTAGAGAAGATGCTGGAAATTACGGAAGATGAGCTGTGCATACGCGACTTGTGGCCCGAAATAGGAAGAACTTCCGATGGCAAGCGTTGGTCTGTAAACGGTGTGTTTGCCGAAAGCGAAGCGCAGGAGGGCCTTTGCCCATATAACCCCGACGACGTTATAGTGGTTACGGGCGGAAGCCGAGGGGTTACCTCTCAGTGCGTGCTTGCGCTTATGGAAAAAGCGCCCTGCAAGCTTGTTATTCTCGGCCGCGCGGCAATACGCGAAGAGCATATGGACGACGAAGAATCTGCAAAGATTCCCGATATAAAGGAAATGAAAACGCTTATTGCCCGCCGCTTCAAAGCGGCAGGCTTCAAGGGCTCCTTCAGCCAGATAGAAGAAAAGGCGAAGGCTATTATGGCGCAGAGAGAAATGCTACATACCTTCCGTGCGCTTGAGGAAACGGGCTGCAGTGTTCACTACTATTCATGTGACGTTAACAACCTTGAAAGCCTTTCGGAAACAATGGAAAAGATACAGCGCGAGGTCGGCCCCGTGCGCGGCATTATTCACGGCGCGGGCTTGCTTGCAGATTGCAAGATATGGAACAAGGATATGAAGCGCTTCGGCGCGGTGCTTGCCACAAAATACAAGGGGCTTTGCAATATTCTTTCCTGCGTTGAAAGGGAAGAGCTGAAGCTTGTGGTGGCGTTCAGCTCCGTTGCGGGTTACTTCGGAAACGACGGTCAGATGGACTACGCCGCGGGCAACGAATTCCTTGATAAATTTGCCCACCGTTTCCGCAAAAAATACCCGAAATGCAAAACTCTGGCGATAAACTGGGGCGCGTGGGACGGCGGTATGATGGATTATATCTACCGCAAAACGCTGACAGAGAAGGGATATGTACTTATTCCCCTTGAAGTGGGCGCAAACTATTTTGCAAATGAAATTTTAAGCGGTCTGCCTTACGGACAGATACTTATTTCCAATAACGATAAGCCGGTTGATGCAACACGCCCGGCGGAATAAGACGCCGATTTTGTGATGGGGTAAACATTCGGCGCTTCGGAATATAAAGCTTATCCCCGAACAGAATATTTTACTTCACACAAAACTTTGTAAAACGAATGAAAGGCACGGTCAAAAATTATGAATAGATCCTACACCATTGCCGGTATCGGCGTTTGCTTGGGTAAAACACCCGGCGCAGAAGCTTTGGCAGAATCCGTTATCGCCGGCACAGGTATTTCAAAAAATCAGCTTGCAGATTCTCTTGCGCTCGCTGTAAAAGAGGCTTTGCAGTATACATCCCAAAAACACCTTTATGCTGTAACGGATACGGCGATAGAGGGCGGCGTTATAAGCGAATTGGGCTTGGGCGGGCAGAAGGTTTGCGGCGGGCTTTGCGAAATGCTTGAAAATGCTTCTGAAAACGCATTGCTTCTTTCCAAGCGCGAAAACGGTTGGCTTGCGCTTGCTCTTACGCAAGAGGAAAGCGGCTTTGCGCGCTTGGATATTACCGAAGGAAACGTGGCAAACGGCGGCGATGGCCTTATGGAGCTTCTTATTTCCGCTTTGGAAATACGCTATGCATTGCACCTGGATAGCCGCGAAACCTTATATCGCTTCTGGGATGCGGGAAGTGAGCGCAAAAAAGAGCTGAACTGCGGCAAACTGCACCTTGCACTGACCGAGCCTGAGAAAGCGGCTGTGAAAAGATACACCGCAAAAAAATATTTACTGCCCGTTGTATTCCGCACGGCAGAGGAAGCGGTAAATAAGCTGAACGCGCTGAAAAAGGCGAACGACCTTAAAACCGCTATGGAATCCTTGCTTCCCGAATTGGCTTGCAGAAATGAAGGCACGAATACCATCATTTTGCTTGCAGATTCTCTTGAATCTTTGAGCGCTGACATAGACGACCTTCTTAAAAACGCAGCCCGCTTGCTTGAAGAAGGCTTCGTTTGGAAGCGCGCTTCGGGCTCAATGTACATCCGCCGCAACTGCGCCCGCCCCGAAATAGTTTTTATGAATCCTCCTGCAAATATGTTCAATGCGAAGGCGTTTTATAAATTCTTTTTCACTCTCTACGGTGCAAAAAAAGAAATTGATTACTTTGAAACGGATAAGCAGCTTACAGGCGATAAAGACGTGTTCCTTTCCGATTATCTTTTCGATATCGTTGTTAACTACTGCGTAACGGTATTGCTCGAAAGCATAGGCATTAAGCCCGATGTGATGTCCGGCGCGAGCATGGGCGAGATGGCGAATATACTCAACCATCTGCGCTATGCCGACGGCTCTGCCTGCGATGTAGGCGAGGTTATTTCTCATGTAGAAGGCGCACTTAAAGAAATGCTCCGCGGCGACGATGCACCGCTTAACGCTTACCTTGGACGTAAGGCAGATGCATTTACAAAGTTTTACGCCAAGGGCGATGCCAAAGCTATAGTTCGTGCGGCAGAAAAATACGAAGGCGCTTTTGTTCCGATCATCGGCTCTGATGAAGACGTTATTCTCGTTGGCGAGCGCGAGCCTCTGCGCCGCCTTATTGAAGAAACGGGTTGTGTTGCAAGCGAGCTTAATCTTGCGAATTATATACATACACCCGTGGTTGAGCATTTGTCGCAGAACGTTCGCGAAGGCTTGATGGAAGCGGGTGTGCGCATGGCACAGCCTTCCTATAAAATGTTCAGCACACATTTTCTTAAGCCCATGGACGATACGCCCGAAATGATGGCGGAAAATACAGCCGCACTTCTTACAAAGACGGTAGATTATGCTACTGCCGTGAAGGAGCTTTACGCGCAGGGTGGAAGAGTGTTTATAGACCTAAGCACCACGCAGATGTGCGGCACATGGGCTTCTGCTACACTGAGGAAGAACGGGGATGCCGTGGTGGCTTCGCTTTATTCTGCGGCAGAGGCTTCGGAAATGCTTCTTAACCTTTGCGCAGTATTGTTGGCAAGCAACGTAAGCTTTGAATATGAAAAGCTGCTTTCAAAGCTTTCTTTCCCCGGTGAGAATGCTTCCGTATTGCTTGAAAAAACGGAAGCTCCCGTCCAGCTTGAAGTCCCTGTACAGAAGAAAACCGAGGTTTCCGGCATGGAATTTGAAAAGAT
>JAFTNI010000110.1 GCA_017451975.1 Clostridia bacterium | reverse complement strand
GGCTCCGAGTTCATGCTTGAGGTAGATAGCGTTATAATGGCGCTCGGTACATCGCCCAACCCGCTTATAAAGAATACCACGGCGGGGCTTGACGTAAATAAACGCGGCTGTATTGTTGCAGACGATGTTGGCAAGACCAGCAAAGGCGGCGTTTACGCGGGCGGCGATGCCGTTACGGGCGCGGCAACGGTTATACTTGCTATGGGTGCGGGCAAAAACGCAGCAGCGGCTATTGACGAGTATATAAGAAGTAAATGAATGAAAAATAGAGAGGATACAAAATCCTCTCTATTTTTTATTCGGGGATAAGCTCTGTGAAATCGAGGTAAACGCCGTATGTATACGCGGGAAGGGCAACCCCCATATGCGCTCATCGCTTTATGAAAAACTCTGTAGAAAGCGGTGCGAGAAATGTAGGGGCGTTAAGAAAAAGCCCTGGACGGGCTTTTTTAGCCCTGGGGAATTTGGGCTACGCACAAATTCCGTCCCGATTCTCGACCATAAGGCATATAAACAAAATAAAGGCATTAGCCTCAATAGACGGGCGCCTTCTGTGCGAGAAATGTAGGGGCGTTAAGAAAAAGCCCTGAACGGGCTTTTTTAGCCCCGGGGAATTTGGGCTGCGCACAAATTCCGTCCCGTTTCACTAGCATAAAGGCATATAAACAAAAATAAAGGCATTAGCCTCAATACACTAATGCCTTTATGGTGCGAGAAACGGGACTTGAACCCGTACGGTGAATCCACACGCCCCTCAAACGTGCGCGTCTGCCAGTTCCGCCACTCTCGCATATCGTGCCGCTTCCTTCGCGACGCATATGAGTATATCACATTAAAATTCTTTTGTCAATACTTTTTTGAATTTTTTTTGAAAAAATTTTCCAAGGCGAAAAAGGGCGGATTTTTTGAAAAATTCCAAGAATTTTTTTGAAATATTCATAACTAATTCATTGATTTATTTGAAAGTGCGTGATATAATAAAACTAAAATAGCGATAATATCCAATATCGCAAAACGAAGAAAAACAAAATTTTTGGAGGAATTACAATTATGGCACAGAACAGATACATCGGCGATTACCCCGTAATCGGTATTCGCCCTATTGTTGACGGCCGCCGCGGCCCCCAGATGATGCGTGAATCTCTGGAACCCCAGGTTTGGGCAATGGCAAATGCCGCTAAAAAACTTTTTGAAGAAAACCTTTTCTATTCCAACGGTGAACCTGTAAAGGTAGTTATGGCTGATACTTGCATCGGCCGTGTTCCCGAAACGGCTGCTTGCGCAGACAAATTCAAAAAAGAAGGCGTTTCTATCACACTTTCCGTAACTCCTTGCTGGTGCTACGGCTCTGAAACAATGGATATGGACCCCACAACTATCAAAGCTGTTTGGGGCTTTAACGGCACAGAACGCCCCGGCGCGGTTTACCTTGCAGCAGTTCTTGCAGGCCACGCACAGAAGGGCCTTCCCGCATTCGGCATCTACGGTCACGAGGTTCAGGACCGCGACCAGGTTAGCGAAATTCCCGAAGACGTTAAGGAAAAGCTCCTTCGCTTCGGCCGCGCTGCAGTTGCAGTTGCTACAATGAAGGGTAAATCTTACCTTCAGATCGGTTCCCAGTGCATGGGTATCGCAGGCTCTATCATCGACCAGGATATGATGGAAAGCTACTTCGGTATGCGTGTTGAATCTGTAGACGAGGTTGAAATCCTCCGCCGTATGGAAGAAGGCATCTACAACGAAGAAGAATACCAGAAGGCTCTCGCTTGGACAAAGGAACACTGCAAAGAGGGCAGAGACGATAACCCCGAATCTGTTATGTTCCTCGGCGAAGAACGCCGCATTAAATTTACACCCGAAGAAAAAGAAAAACAGTGGGAATTCACTGTTAAGATGTACTGCATCATAAAAGACCTTATGGCAGGCAACAAAACCTTTCCGATGCATTTGAAGAAGAAAAGGTTGGCCACAACGCTATCGTGGGCGGCTTCCAGGGCCAGAGACAGTGGACAGACCATTGGCCCAACTGCGACTACCCCGAAGCTCTCCTTTCTTCCTCCTTCGACTATGAAGGCGCGCGCGAACCCTATACGCTCGCAACAGAAAACGACGTTCTCAACGGTATGTGTATGCTTATGATGCGCTTGCTCACACACCGCGCACAGATCTTTGCAGACGTTCGTACATATTGGTCCGGCGAAGCTACAGAGCGTGTAACAGGCTACAAGCTCGAAGGAAAAGCTGCTGAATCCAACGGTATCATTCACCTTCTTAACTCCGGCGCAGCTTGCCTCGATGCTTCCGGCGTTTGCACAGACGAAAACGGCAACGCTACAATGAAGAAGTGGTGGGAAGTTACAGAAGAAGATATCAAGAAGATGACAGAAGCAACTGTTTGGTGCGAAGCTGGCCAGGATAACTTCCGCGGCGGCGGCTTCTCCAGCCACTATACAACAAAGGCAGAAATGCCCTGCACAATGATTCGTATGAACCTCGTTAAAGGCCTCGGCCCCGTTCTTCAGATCGCTGAAGGTTGGACTGTAAACCTTCCCGACGAAGTTTCCGATACACTTATGGAACGCACGAACCCCACATGGCCTTGCACATGGTTTGCTCCCCGTTGCGATGGCAAGGATGGCTCTCCTTTCAAGACAGCATATGAAGTTATGATGAACTGGGGTGCTAACCACGGCGCTATCTCCTACGGTCACATTGGCGCAGACCTTATCACAATGTGCTCTATGCTCCGTATCCCCGTTTGCATGCACAACGTTCCCGCGGACGATATCTACCGTCCTGCTGCTTGGAATGCATTCGGTATGGACAAAGAAGGTCAGGACTACAGAGCTTGCGCAGCTTACGGTCCTATGTACAAATAATTGTATACGTTAAATATGAAAAAATGCAACTCGCAAGAGTTGCATTTTTTGTTGACAAACGTGGCAAATTATGATAAAATATATTTGCCAAACGAACTTAATAAAACGGAATTTTTTTTGGGGGGTATTCTGCTTTTTTTGAATACTCTTTGTTTGCTATACCATTTTTGAATATAAAAAGGATCATTGCGCATAATGAATTTTGATAAAAATGCAAATTCCAATATGCGTAATGATGGTGGTATTTTATCCCTGTTTCCGTGTAAGTTTGTTTGGCGACAACCGGAGTTTGCGTTTTTAGTGCGCCTGCTTTGGTTGGCGCACTTTTTATTTTTTGGAGGTATTTATGAAAAAGCCGGATTTAAAATCTATTCTTATTAGTATAGCTAATGCGATTGCAGTATACGGATGTTTTGTAGTCATAGCACTTATTACCGTAGTATCGTTTAAGCTTGAGGTTTCGGAGCAGAGATATTATCTTATTTACGGCGAGCTTTCTGAAAATGAGGTAGCGGTTTATTGCGCTCTGGCTGTTTGCATAATTTTGTTTTGCGTTATATTTGCGTTTTCCCATTGGAATTTTGCTGAAAGAATAAAATATTTAAGTGCAAAGCCAAAAGAATTTAACTATTCCATAGAAATTAAGAATGTAATACTGTCTTTCGATTTTGTTGCGGAGTTTGTGGTTTGCATGGTGCTGACGGTTATTTTCTCGGGCGCTGTATTCCTTGCCGACTTCGGGAAAATACTTTTTATAAACAAATCGGGCGGCTTTTTGAAAAATCTTTGTATTGTATTAATAATTTCGACGGTTCAGTTTGCGGGAGGAATTTTTCATAGAGTAAACGCAAGAAAAACATGGTTCAATACCAGATATTCGGAAGAAAAAAGCCCTGTATTTGCTGCCATAAAGTCAATTATATATATAATTATTCTTGCTTTGTTTTTTGTGTTTGTCTGGGTATATGTACCGGTAATTCCTAAAAATCTTCCGATTATCCTTATGATTTCTAAAATTATATTACCTATTTTTCTTGTGCCGATTGTTGTTATCGCATTAATACAGTATATAAAAGCAGCCGCAGAAAGAAGCGCGTTTATAAAGAACCTTAAAAGCACTTGCAAGGAAGAAAATATCGACGTTCCGAAAATCAAAAATAAGTTTTCGTTCGTTTTTCTGAGAAGAAAAGGTTCAAACTTTACTTTGGAAGTAAACGAAAAGAAGTATGATTGCAAGTTTATAGCCAGCCGAAAAAAAGGCGTTTCTATTATATTAGATGATGAAGGTAATGGGCTTTATGTGCATACATTCTCTGTAGCGGGGGCTGTTTTGGGGCAATACCATACGCGGTTCAAATACGGCTTTGAAAGCGATAATAATAAAGTTTTGATTATTTGCCCACGCCCGCAAGAAATTAGCGCCGCAGATGGTGCGGGGCTGCATCAAGTGGATTCGGGGGATAAAATAGGTGATTATAAATTATTCAGTGCAGATGGTTTCATTCGTTCAATAGAACTCAATACTTTGGAAAAATAAAAAAGGCAGGGAACACCTGCCTTTTTCTGCGCCATTTACAAAAGTTCTTTTGCCTACTTTTCTCCGAAAGAAAAGTAGGGGGAGGGGCTTACTCCTCCCGCTTTATCGAGCCTTTTTATAAGCCTCGCTGCCGTCAAGCGCCGTGACGGGCGCGTTTGTGCAAATATCGTTGTAAGAATTTGCTGCTTCTTCGCTATCGGGTATGCGCGGCACAAACCCCGTGTAATCCATAACCGATGCCACGGGGTTTTCAAACATCGCTTTTGCCGCAAGCTCTTCCGCGCTTGGCTCGCGGTTTTGTATGCGTCTTTTCCTCATTTTATCACCTCTTTTCACTTCAAAATATATTTTTTGCGATTTTTCTTTTTTTATTTCAATAACTTATTGACAATTCCAAAAACTTATTGTAAAATATTATAAATAGTTTAATGTTAGTTATTTTATATAAGGAGATTTTTCATGGTAAACACAAATCCGAGCGAAAAGTTTTACAAAGAAGGCCTTACGTTTGACGATGTCCTTCTCATTCCCGCTAAAAGCAACGTAGTTCCGTCCAGTGTAGACGTTTCTACAAAGCTCACTAACAAAATCACTCTTAATACACCTGTTTTGTCTGCGGCTATGGATACTGTTACAGAATCTGAAATGGCTATCGCGATGGCTCGCGAAGGCGGTATCGGTATCATTCACAAGAATATGCCTATCGAAATGCAGGCAGACGAAGTTGAAAAGGTTAAGAGAAGCGAAAACGGCGTTATCAGAAACCCTTTCTCTCTCCACCCCGAAAACAAGGTTTACGAAGCTGAAGAGCTTATGCACAAATACAAAATCTCCGGTGTGCCGATTGTAGATAACAACGGTTACCTTGTTGGTATCATTACAAACCGCGATATGCGTTTCCTTACAGGTATGGACATGCCTATAAGCGAGGTTATGACAAAAGAAGCACTCGTAACGGCTCCCGAAGGCACAACGCACGAAGAAGCACAGGAAATTCTTCGCCACCGCAAGATAGAAAAGCTCCCCATTGTAGATAAAGAAGGCAAGCTTGCAGGTCTTATCACAATCAAAGATATTCAGAAAGCATCCAAATACCCGAACTCCGCGAAGGACGCACACGGCAGACTTCTCTGCGGTGCATCCATTGGCGTTACGAAAGACGTTCTTGAAAGAGCAGGTGCGCTCCTTGCAGCAGGCGTAGACGTTCTCGTTCTCGACTCTGCTCACGGCCACGCACAGAGCATGCTCGATACACTTTATAAGGTTAAAAATGCGTTCCCCGAATGCCAGATCATCGGCGGTAACGTTGCAACGGCAGCTGCTGCAGAGGATATGATCCTCGCAGGTGCAGACGCAGTTAAGGTTGGTATCGGCCCCGGCTCCATTTGCACAACACGTATTATTGCAGGTATCGGTGTACCCCAGATCACAGCAGTTTACGACGCAGCTTGCATGGCAGCTAAATATAACATCCCCGTTATCGCAGACGGCGGTATCAAATACAGCGGCGATATGGTTAAAGCTCTTGCAGCGGGCGCAAGCTCCATTATGCTCGGCTCTCTCCTTGCAGGTTGCGAGGAAAGCCCCGGTGCAACGGAAATATATATGGGCAGAAGCTTCAAGGTTTACCGCGGCATGGGTTCTCTTGCAGCTATGGAAAAAGGCTCTAAGGACAGATACTTCCAGCAGAACTCCGTTAAGCTTGTTCCCGAAGGCGTTGAAGGCCGCGTTCCTTACAAGGGACCTGTTTCCGATACGATCTTCCAGCTTCTCGGCGGTGTCCGCGCAGGTATGGGATACTGCGGCTGCGGCACAATCGAAGAGCTTCAGGCAAAAGCACAGTTCGTTCGTATCACAAACGCAGGTCTTCGTGAATCTCACCCCCACGACATCAGCATTACGAAGGAAGCTCCCAACTACAGCGCATCAAGCCACGACTGATAAAGGCTACAAGCGGCACTCGAAAGAGTGCCGTTTTTGCTTTTTAATATACTTTATTGTTGCAATACAGGGAGAAATATGGTATAATATGAAATACTAACTTGACATTGGAAAGGAACAACGTGTATGTTGGAGGAAAAAGACATATTACAATGCCAATGTTGCGGTAACCGTGATTATTCCAATTTTATAAAAAGGGATAATGGGCGCTTGTGTAAATGTTGCGGTGTATGGTACCGTACACAAACTACACACGAAGATATGATGGTGCAGGTTCGTTGTGAAAACGCTTATTCACAGCTGAGAACCTACAGGTTCGACGATGCCAGAGATACGTTTGAAAACGTACTTTTGGAGGATCCTGAAAATATCGCTGCGCTCTGGGGTGTGTTGCTCGCACGTTTCGGCGTTGTATTTATAAAGGGGTTCTACAAAAACGTAGTGGAACCCATATATTGCTTCCAGAATTATGATAGAATGCGCAACCGCTATGTACAAAGCGAACGCGAATTTATCAAGCTGATGCAGCTGTTGGAAAACGATAACGAGCTCCGCTTCGATTACGAGCACAAGGCAAAGAAAATCGACGATGCAATAGACGATTTCAAAAAGTATAAGGAAGAAACCGAGCGAGACGTTTTTATCTGCGTAAAAATAAGTGCGGCAACCTCTGCAAACCCCGAGCTTAAGGGAACTACGGAAGATTACGAGCTTGCTATGAAGCTTTACGAGGATTTGGAAGCTCGCGGTGTAAACACGTTTTTCAGTTACGTTACGCTAAAAAACGATGTCGATTCCGATGAGAAAATCTGGCGAAACCTTGTAAAAAGCAAAAAAATGTTGCTCGTGGCAAGCAAAGAGGAATATCTGGAAAGCCCGTGGGTTAAGAGCGAATGGAAGCGTTGGCTTTTCCTGAAGCGCGAAAAAGAGCTTTACATATATATCCTCAACAAGCCCGATGAATCGCCTTACGATATTTTGCCGAACGAGTTTGCCAATAACCAGATATATACCCATGAAAGCTATAAAAAATTATTAAAGGATATATGCGACGGTTTGGATATTTCTTCTGCGGCGGCTCTTCGTAAAAAGCGCGAAGCCGATGAACGCAAAAGAAGGGAATCGGAGGAACGTAAAAAACGCGAAGAAGATGAGCGCAAAAAACGCGAAGAAGATGAGCGTAAAAAGCGCGAGGCGGAAGAGCGCAAAAAGCAAGAACTCATCGAAAAGAGCAATAGTGCTCAAGCTTCTGAAAATAAAGACGGTAAGAAAAACGGGGGCAAAAAAGCAGGTGTGGTTGTCGGCGCAATCGCCTGCGGCGTAGCTTGTGCGGCTATTGGCTTTATAGCTGTTAATAATGCGCCTCGAGCTAATACAACCGTATCCCAGCAAAGCACGCCTGCGGTTTCCATACCGAGCAATACAACATCTTCTACAGGTACAACGGCTAATACAATCGCTGCTCCGGGTGAATTAAACTCCCAGCAAAGCACGCCTGCGGTTTCTTCGCCGACCAATACAACATCTTCTACAAGCAATACAACATCCTCCACGGGGACAACAACCAATACAACGACTAATACAACGGCTTCTTCCAATGTCTCAAGCTCTGACCCCGAAGACTTGATGAACGAAGCGAATATTGCGGCTGACAAACAGGCTGTAAACCAGATGAACAAAGTGTTGGCAACAGCACAGGCAACCGAAAGCTTGATTGTAGAAGGTAACGATTCACAGACTTCCATCAAGATTTACAATGCACTTATAGCTAACGGTTATAGCTACGAATTCGATGCTTATTATGAAAAATACAGCTTCGGATATGTTGTTGAAAACGGCAATGCTGTTATCGTTCTTGTAGAAGATAGCAAGGTTGCATTCCCCGAAAACTATGCAGGAAAAACAGATTATAAGCAGTTCTTTACAGCGGTTGAAAATGCTGATGAATTGGTATCCGCTTTCAATACAGGCTATGTTCTTTTGAAAACAGATGCTGTGTTTGAAAATCCCATCGAAATTTCCAATGACCTCACTATCGTAGGTAACAATAAGATTTTGGATGAAGGCCATTTGAATTATGACTCTGGTGCTAACAGTGCTGTTAGTATCAAAAATGCTGCTAACGATATTACAGTTAGTATGAACGGTATCGGCATAGAGAACAAAAAAGATACTTACGCTCGCGGTCTTAACCTTGGAAACAACACTGGTAAAATCACTCTCATTCTTGATAATGTAAGTATTGAATCTTACTACTATGCACTTAATCTCACATCTTCCAATACTGTCGGTGTAGAAATTATCGTTAGAAACTCTACAATCACTGGTTGGGCAGCAGTTAACGTATGGAGCAAAGTTGATGCAACATTCGAAAATTGCACTATTGTTGGTAATTCCGTAACTACAAATGTTAATGATACTTTTGCTGCTATCGTTATTAATGGTACTTCTGAACTTGGAACTTCTTATGCAGAAGGTTCTAATTTGACATTCAAAAATTGCACTATAGAAACTAATACAAATGCAGCCACAAATAATATGTACCATGTTTCTGTAGGTGTTAATTCTTCTGTTACATTTGAAGGTTGCACATTCATGGTTAACGGTGAAGAAGTTAGCGAATTGACATCATCTGCAGTAGATGGCGCAAATGTTACAATCAATGGTACAACAGACTTGATGAACGAAGCGAACAGAGCGGCTGATACAGCTCTTGCAAAAGAACTTAACACCGCTATCGCAATGTCTGAAACAGACGTTGATACATTCGATCAGGCAGTTGCAGCCCTCAGAGAAGGCGGCTTCATTCTCGCAAACTTCAACGCAAAAGCAGACGGCTGCTACTTCGTTTGGGATGATGTAAACAACCAGATTCTTTACGTTGATGCAAAAGACGGCTTCAAAGTTCTTTACAGCAACGGTCAGGCTTCTGAAATGAGCAAAGATAACTGGATTCTTACAGTAAGCAACAAAGCAAAAGCTGACGAAATCGTTGCTATGAACGCAGGCATCACAGTTAAAGTAGCACTTGCTAACGTTAAAGACCTCAGCGCAGCCCTCGCAGCAGGCGGTGAAATTTACATTGACGAAAGCGTTGTTCTTGATAGTGAAAATAAATTGACGATTGATAGTGCTGACGCAGACGTTACGCTTAAATTTGCTGGCTCTAAAGTAACAACAGGTTCCACTATTCAGGGCATTCCTGTTGAAGTAAAACATGGTAAATTGAGAGTTTATGATGCTGTTATTGGAGGTGCCGGTGAATTCACTAATGAATATGGTACTTTCTCTACAGCAGTAGGTTTTGATGGTACAACCGAATTGTACTTAAACAATTGTACTATTGCTGGTATAGGTAATGCTGTTGCTGGTTCAAACAATGATGATGGCGAAGCATATGTTGAAATTAATAATTGCACATTGTCCTCTAATAATGTAGGATTCCAGTTGTCTACATGGGGAACTGGCGTTTTGAATAATACAACTATTAATTGCCCTAACCCGATATTTGCAAGTTATGGTGCTAATATAACAATTAATGGTGGCGACTATACATCCACAAGCGACTGTATGATTGAGATTTACGACAATACAGCAAATGCTCCTGAGGGAAAAACTACAACTGTTACTATTAAAAAAGGCAACTTTACATTTGAAACTTTTGCCAAATTCAACGGTTCTAGTAAAATCGTTATCGAAGGTGGCACATTCAACGGTGTTAACTACCTTGAATACTTCAAGAGTGCTGATGCAGCTTCCGCAATTACAGGCGGCGCAACAATTAATATTAACGGCACAACAGTTACAATTTCCAAACGATAAACTCACATTCTCCCCGAGGCGAAAGCCTCGGGGAATTTTTTAAAAAATTCTGCAAAAAATCTCATATTTTTCTCAACTTTTTTCACAAAACCTCTTTATTTTTTTTGTACAATGTGATATAATTCATATTTGTGATAAAAAAGTAAACCCCATTCTAAATAAACGGTGCCAAGCACCTTAAAAGCGAGGTAAAAACTTTGGTAAGAGAAGATTTAAGAAACATTGCAATTATCGCCCACGTTGACCACGGCAAAACAACACTTGTAGACGAAATGCTCAAGCAGGGCGGT
>JAFTNI010000109.1 GCA_017451975.1 Clostridia bacterium | reverse complement strand
TGAATTTCAGTTAACAGAATGTCAATGTTGCGGCAACCGCCTCGGCTCCAATTTCAAGGAGAAAGAGGACGGGTTTGTCTGCAAAAGCTGCGGCGTATGGTTTCGCTACGAAAGTAACGAAGAAAAACGCGGCTGTGCCGACGGCTACAAGCATTTGAGAAAATATCAGTTTGAAGATGCCTGCGAAGAATTTGAATCGGTCATCTGCAATTACCCCGGCAGTATAGATGCGCGCTGGGGCTTGCTTCTCGCCCGTTTCGGCGTAGTATTTATCAAGGGCTTTTTCGATAACGTAACAGAACCTATTTATTGCTTCCCCGAATACGACGAGCTTGAGGAAGGCGTTTTCCGCAAGCAGCGCGAATACGGCGAAATGCTTGATATGCTCGATAAAATGGCGCAGAACGGCAGTTCCGAAAGCGCAAAGAAAGCGCTGGAGCTTCGCTATTTCTACGAAAAAAAAGCAAAGGAAATAGACCGCGCCATTAAAAAATTCAGCGATTGCAAAAGAAATACAGACCGCGAGGTTTTTATTTGTGTAAAAATAAGCGCGGCTACAGAGAAAAACCCCCAGCTCCCCGGCGAAACCGAGGACTGCCAAGTGGCAAAAAAGCTCTATACCGAGCTTGAAAAGCGCGGCGTAAGCACGTTTTTCAGCTACAGAACGCTGAAAAACGAGGTAAATTCCGACGACCTTATATGGCTCAACCTTGTAAAGAGCAAAAAAATGATCCTTATAGGAAGCGAACGCGATTACTTCGAAAGCGCATGGGTAAAAAGCGAATGGAAGCGCTGGAAGTTCCTTGAGCGCCTCGAGGACCTCTACGTTCTCGTGCTGAAGCATAATCACGAGTACCCGAAGGAGGTCTTACCCCACGAGCTTCGCAAAAGCCAGATATACACGCTCGATACATACGATAAGCTTCTGGCAGATATTTGCGGCGAAGAAGCAAAGGAATCTGAAGAAGATAAATTCCGCGCCGCGGTAGAAGCAGAAATATTGAAGCGCAAGGCAGTGGAGGAAGCTGCCGCCCAGCAGCTGCGTAAAGAGCAAGAGGCTGCCGCCGAGCAAGCGCGTAAAGCGCAGGAGGCTGCCGCTGCAGAGCAGGCACGAAAAGCGCAGGAGGCTGCCGCTGCAGAGCAAGCGCGTAAGGCGCAAGAAGCTGCTGCCGCCGAGCAAGCGCGTAAGGCGCAAGAAGCTGCCGCCGCCCAGCAAGCGCACAGGGCGCAATCTGCCCCCTCCATCATTACCTGCCGCGATTGCGGTGGAAGATTTGAATATTCACGCGCAACCAAGCGCGATGGCTTTATCTTCTGTGACTTCTGCGGAGGCAGAACACTCGACACGTTTGCGCCTGCACAAGATGCGGCGGCACAAAGCGCGCAAAACGGCAAAATCGTTTACAGCAACGGCCGTGAGGAAAGCTTCCCGCGCGGCATAACTAAAATAGCGCATGATGCTTACAAGGAAAATAACGATATTGTAAGCGTAATTCTGCCAAGCACCGTTAATACTATAGAAGGCTGGGCTTTCTGGAACTGCCAAAACCTCGAAAGCATCGTTATTCCCGAGGGCGTTACATCCATAGCCAACGGTGTGTTCAGCGGTTGCAAAAAGCTTAAAGGGGTCACCCTTCCCGCAAGCCTTACGGAAATAAAGGGCAACCCCTTTATGAAGTGCAATTTACAGTATATCTCTATTGCACCCGGAAATACATCATTCAAATTCAGCGGAAACTGCATCTATTCCTATAACGGAAAGCAGTTAAGGACTTATATTCCCCTTGTGCACGAAACCGAATTTACCGTGCCCGAAGGCGTTACCTCCATAGGCACGCTCGCCTTCTATAACGCCTCAAATCTCGCTAAAATTACGATACCGCAAAGCGTTACCGATATCGATACAAATGCTTTCTCTGGCAGCACCGGTCTGCGCGACGTATACTACGGCGGAACGGAAAGCAGCTGGCGCAAAATCAACATAAACTCCTCCGGCAACGATCCGCTTAAAGGCGCAACCATACACTATACGGCTTCGCAAACGCAAAGCGCGGCCAGTAGCGCGCCGAGCGTAACCCCTCCGCGCGCAAGCGCACCCGTAATAAACGCAAAGAAAGACGGCAAAATCGTCTTTTCAAGCGGCAGAGAGGAAATTTTGCCCTACGGCATGACGGAAATTACCGAAAAAGCATATTATAACAACAAAGAGGTTGTAAGCGTTGTTCTCCCCTCCAGCATCACCGTAATAAAAAAATATTCGTTCTGCCTTTGCTCAAATTTAAAGAGCATTACTCTCCCCGAAGGGCTTATTTCTATCGATACAAGCGCATTTTCATATTGCGGCAAGCTAGAAACGCCCGCCCTTCCCCAAAGCCTTGAAAACCTCGGCACCGATGCTTTCCAGAGCTGTTATAATATAAAAAATATTTTCATACCCGAAAGCCTCAAAACCGTTGGCGAAAACCCGTTTGCCCACTCTGTAGGAACGCTTTCCATTTCTTCCGCCAACAGAAATTTCAAGGTTGTGAATAACGCGCTCTTTTCTTACGACGGCACGAAGCTTTTCTTCTGTATGAAGTCGAATAGCGATAATTTTACCTTCTCCGTGCCGGAAGGTGTGGAGCGTATCGAGG
>JAFTNI010000108.1 GCA_017451975.1 Clostridia bacterium | reverse complement strand
TGCAGCTACTGTTACAGACGCATCCTCTTTGGCAGGCAAGGTAGGCGCTGTTGAAACAGGTTCCGCAGGCGATACGTTCCTTAATGACGAGCTTGAAGGCGCTATAAGAGCAGGTGTTACATCTCAGCTCGACGCTATGAGAGAGCTTTCTCTCAACACGGCAGATTTCGCTGTAGTAGACGATCAGCTTGCAAAAACATACGTTGGCAAAGGCGACTACGCTAACCTCGTTATCGTAGAAACAGTTTCCGGCACAGAAGAGTTCTATGCTATCGGATTCAAGAAGGGCAGCGACCTTACAGCAAAGGTTAACAAAGCGCTCGAAGAGCTCGCAGCAGACGGTACTATCGCAAAGCTCGCTGAAAAATACGGCGTTTCCAACACAGCTATCACAGATTTCTCCGACCAGAAATAATTTGTTTATAATTTAAGAAAAACTATACAAGGTGATGCCTTTACGCTTACCTTGTAGTTTTTCTGTTTAAGAAAGGATACCAAATGAGCTTTATAGATATTACCCTTGAATTGCTTGCGGGCTTCGGATATACGCTGGCGCTCTTTTTTCTGACACTTGTTCTTGCAATTCCGCTTGGTATGCTCATAGCTTTTTGCCGCATGAGCAATTGCAAACCCGTGCAGAATATCACAAAAATTTTCATATGGATCATACGCGGTATACCGCTTATGCTTCTTATCTTTATGATATATTACTTGCCCGGTCTTCTTGGCGTCACAAATGTATTTCATAACGTTGATATATATTTCACAAGTTTGCTCAAAAGCAATGAAGTTGTAAAAATCGGCAGCTTTATAGCAGTGCTTATTGCATTCGTAATAAACTACGCGTGCTACTTTGCGGAAATTTTCCGCGGCGGTATAGAAAGCATTCCGCACGGGCAGTATGAGGCGGGCGAGGTGCTCGGCCTTACAAAAACGCAGATTTTCACAAAAATCGTTCTCAAGCAGGTTGTAAAACGCATACTCCCCCCTATGACAAACGAAATTATAACACTTGTGAAGGATACTGCACTCGCAAACGCAATAGCCATTCCCGAAATCATCATCACGGCGAAAGACTTCGCCGCAAGACAGGCTATTATCTGGCCGCTTTTCTATACGGCTGTTTTCTACCTCATCTTCGTTGGTCTTGTTACAATAATTCTCGGCAAAGCAGAAAACAAACTTTCCTACTTCAAGGCATAAGGAGGGCGCGAAAATGTTTTTGGAAGTTAAAAATATAACAAAAAAATTCGACGATACAGACGTATTGAAGGGCATAGATTTCAACCTTGAAAAAGGTCAGGTGCTTTCCATAATCGGCTCTTCGGGCAGCGGCAAAACAACGCTCCTTCGTTGCCTCAACTTTCTCGAAACACCCGATACGGGCACGATTTTCGTAGACGGCGATTGCATTTTCAACGCGGGAGATACGCACAAAAAATCTTTCGAAGAAATACGCGAAAACCGCTTGAGCTTCGGGCTTGTTTTCCAATCCTTCAACCTTTTCCCTCAGTATTCCGTAATGGAAAACCTTATGCTTGCACCCAAGCTCCGCGTCAAAGAAAAGGTGAAAAAAGAAAAGCTCCCCAAAGCAGAGCTTAAGAAAATGTACGAAGAAATACACGCAAAGGCGCTCGATATTCTCGCCTCTGTAGGTCTTTCCGAAAAGGTTGACGCATACCCCTGCCAGCTTTCGGGCGGCCAGCAGCAGCGTGTTTCCATCGCACGCGCGCTTATGCTCGACCCCGATATACTTTTCTTCGATGAACCCACAAGCGCACTCGACCCCGAAATAACAGGCGAGGTGCTGAAGGTTATAAAAAGCCTTGCCGCGCGCAATATGACGATGATAATCGTAACGCACGAAATGAACTTCGCTCGCGAGGTTTCCGATAAAATAGTATTTATGGATGCGGGCGTTGTTGCCGCAGAGGGCACACCGAAGGAAATTTTCGAAAGCGAAAACGAAAGGCTTCACCATTTCCTTGCATCTTTCAATAACGCACAGTAACAAAAAAACAGGCTCGCACGAGCCTGTTTTTTTGCGTATATGGAAATTTAAAATTCAAGATTTACCCACAAAGCGGGGCGGACGGCTCTATCACAGTAGTTGACAATAAGGCCTTCCTCGATGACGTTGCCGTCAGAGTAGACATAGGCGGCACATTGCTTATAGTCGCCGGGCGACCGCAGCCACCACCAACTGTATCCGGTTTTATCAGAAACCACAGCGCCGTTTCCTTTTGCGTATGCGGTTGGCGCGCATTGGCGAGCTTTAATCGAAGAAAAGTATTGATTTGCTTCGTCTGTACTAAGCAAAAAGAGCTTATCGTTCGTGTTGTTGCCACCTTTTCTTTTATATTTTGGACTGTCGGGCGTGCGCGCGACTGTAGAGGCTATCATTTTCTGCTCCTCGCCCGTGAAGGCATCGTTCAGAAATTCGCCGTTGAGCCATTTACGCAGAGTGCAGGTTTCCCAGGTAACGTCCACTTTTTCTTCATTATACGGCATAGCATCCAAGCAGTATTTGCTTATTATAAGCGCTTTTTTTGCTTGCTTTGCCAGCACAAGCCATTCAATCGGCTTTTTATCGTCGCTTTCATCCTGCCAATAGGAGCCGAAGGTAACCGTGCCGCCCTTGTGCCACTTTGCAAGCTCCGCCTTGCGCGCCGCCGCTTTTATTTCGCCAATGGTGTTTCGGGTTACATCCTTGCCAACCCTCATCACGGAGGAGGGAAGAGTTATATCCAGCATTTCACAATCGGCAAAGGCTTCGTCGCCTACAATCATAAGGCTTTCGGGAATATTGATCACCGTGAGGTTTCGGCACGCCCTAAAGGCAGAAGCGCCAACCTTCAAAAGCCCGTCGGGCAAGGTTATTTTAATAGCGTTGCAGCCCTCGAAAGCGCCGTCTGCTATAGCAACCACGCCCTGCGGAACGGTATACTGAAAAGCAGTCTTATCCGTCAGCCCCGTAAGGATATACGTACCGTCCGCCTGCTTCACGCAGGTAAAAAGCTCCATAACCTCTTCGTTTTGGGAGGAAGGGGATTTCATTCCCGTTGGGGCGCTTGCGTTCGCCCATTCATCCTCGGGTGCGCCGCCGCTTATGCGGAAACCGCACTCCGTGCAGAAATCGCCGCCCGAAAGCGGCGCGCCGCATTCGGGGCAAAAGCGGTCGCGCATTTGCTCCTCTTCAAATTTTTTTATGTTAACACCGCATTTAGAGCAGAATTTTGCCGTGTCTATAATGCTTGCGTTACATTTAGGGCAAATTTTCATATATGTAAATTCTCCTGATGTTAATTTAATAAATTCATTGATTTGATTATAACATTTTCGCGCAGACTTTTCAATATAATTATAGACAAAAAATTATTTTTGTGATATTATAATAACAGAAAATATATAATTTACCAGGAGCAAGCACCAATGAACGAATTTATAAAAAGCGCCGCAGAAAAAATGCTGGCAAACTACCTTGAATGTGACTTTTTCCCGCGCGAGGCAGATAAAATTTTGCCCGACGAGAAATCTGTAGAAAAAATTATACACGATGCGCGCAGGGTGATTTTCCCCGGCTATTTCGGCGACGAAAGCCTTACCGAAACGACTACTGGCGTTTTTGAGGAAGGCGTGCTCATAACGATCTATTCCAACCTGAAAAAGCAAATAAAGCTTGCGCTTCTTTACAAGTGCAAATGTAACGACGTGGCAGAAGCAGACAGGCTTTCCTCCCAATACGCAAAGGAATTTATAGATGAGCTTCCGCATATTCAGGAACTTATGTTCAAAGACGTGGAAGCAGGCTTTTCGGGCGACCCTGCGGCAAATTCCAAAGGGGAAATCATCGTTTCATACCCCGGGCTTTTCGCCATACTCG
>JAFTNI010000010.1 GCA_017451975.1 Clostridia bacterium | reverse complement strand
TATTCCTTAAGAACTGCGAGGATCTTGGCCTCACGTCTTTCGTAACCTTCAAATTTTGCCATTTTACTTTTCCTCCTTACTGTTTTCTGGGATCGATGTAGTGGTCAGCATCAGCAAATCTGCCGTATGTGCCAATGGATTTTTCGTAAGCTTCATTGGGTTCCATACCCTTCTTGATGAAGTCTGTCATCTTGCCGAGAGAAACGAACTCGTAGCCGATAACCTGGTTATCTGCATCGAGAGCCATTCTTGTGCAATAGCCTTCTGTCATTTCGAGGTAGCGAACGCCTTTAGCTTTTGTACCGTACATTGTACCAACCATGGAACGAGCGCCTTTACCAAGGTCTTCCATGCCTGCGCCGATTACGAGGCCGCCTTCAGAGAATGCGGACTGTGTACGGCCGTACACGATCTGGAGGAAGAGTTCGCGCATAGCTGTGTTGATAGCATCGCAAACAAGGTCTGTGTTGAGAGCTTCGAGGATTGTTTTGCCGGGAAGAATCTCAGCAGCCATAGCTGCGGAGTGTGTCATACCGGAGCAACCGATCGTTTCAACGAGTGCTTCTTCGATAACGCCGTCTTTAACGTTAAGGGAGAGTTTGCACGCGCCCTGCTGGGGTGCGCACCAGCCGATACCGTGTGTATAACCGGAAATATCGGAAATTTGTGTTGCCTGAACCCATTTGCCTTCTTCGGGAAGCGGAGCGGGGCCGTGGTTGGGGCCTTTAGCTACGCAGCACATGGATTCAACTTCATGGGAATAAACAAGTTCTGCCATTTTAGTTTCTCCTTATATAATAAATTGTTTATTTTCGTTTTTGTAGCACCTTGTTTGGGTAAAAAAACTGACATTATGTCGCCGCTGGATCCGAGCGCGTACGGGTTTCTGCTACATGACGCAATCGCGTTGTTACGCTCAAGATGACAGCAGGGGGATTTTTAAGAAGTTTCAGATGAAACAAGGTCGTAGGGGCGAACTGCGTTCGCCCGCGGGCGTTCACAGAACGCCCCTACGGAATATACCGTAGCAGGTTTATTTTACGATAGAGCCGTAAACAACGCCGGAAGCGGCTGCTGCGTTAGCTTCGTCTGTGTCGATATGCATAGCCGTTGCGTAGCTTTCGCTTACACGGACAACAACGTCACCGAACACGAGGGAACGGGGCGTATCGAGCTTAACACTTACGATTTCTTTGTCGGCAACGCCGAGTGCTGCTGCATCTTCGGGGGTCATATGTATATGACGCATAGCGGCGATAACACCTTCTGCAAGCTCAACTGTGCCGCAAGGGCCAACGAGTGTGCAAGCGCCGGAGCCTGCAACGTCGCCGGATTCACGGATAGGAGCTGTAACGCCGATGCTTCTTGCGTCTGTAAGAGAAACTTCTACCTGAGAAGCTTTTCTTGCGGGGCCGAGAACAGACATTTTGAGTTCGCCCTTTGCGCCTTTAACAGTTACTTTTTCTTCGCAAGCAAACTGACCGGGCTGGCTGAGCATTTTTTTCACTGTAAGCTTGTGGCCTTCACCGAAAAGGATGCCGATGTGTTCTTCCGTAAGGTGGATATGTCTTGCGGAAGTTTCAACCAAAATTTTGTTTTCCATTGGATTCTCTCTTTCCCGACGGCCTTGCCGTCGTAATATTCTAGGATAATAGAAAATGTCATAAATCTACTATTATATTTTTATTATATAATATTTTTGTTGCTTTGTAAATGATTAAACGCGAATTTTTTTGTGAAAAATATAGTTAAAATTTGTGAAAAGAGAAGATTTTGCTATGAATGAAAAAGAAAACACCGAAAAAATGATTTCCGAGGGGGAGGAAAGCGAAATTCTTCGCTTTGGCGCGGCGGCTTCCTCGGGTGTGCACTGCATAACCGTTATAGGGCAGATAGAGGGGCACTACGCGCTTGGGCAAGGGACAAAGGCGACGAAATACGAGCATATTCTGCCGATAATCGTGAGCGCAGAGGAGGACGCGCGCGTGAAGGGCTTGCTTGTGATAATAAACACTGTCGGCGGCGACGTGGAGGCGGGGCTTGCCATAGCGGAGCTTCTGGCGAGCATGAAAAAGCCAACGGTTTCGCTTGTGGTGGGCGGCGGGCACTCCATAGGCGCGCCGATAGCGGTTTCGTGCAGGCGCTCCTTCATTGTGCCCAGCGCTACGATGACGCTCCACCCCGTGCGCATAACGGGCACGGTGCTGGGGCTTTGGCAATCGTTCGATTACCTTTCGCGTATGCAGAAGCGCGTGACCGATTTTATCGTGGCACATTCGCGCGTGACCGAAGCGGAGCTTATGAAAATGCTCACCAACACGCGGGATATGACAAACGACGTTGGCACGATAGTCGACGGCGCATGCGCGGTGAAGTGCGGGCTTATAGATGAGCTTGGCGGGCTTTCCACGGCACTTTCCGCCTTGCGCGCGATGATAGCGGAAGCGGAGGCAGAAGCGTGAACGTTCAAAGGGCAGAGGGCGGAGATTTTATTGAGTACCGCGACGGTTTAAGCGGGCGCCGCTTTTACCCGCGGTGCGTTTTCAACGGCAGCGTGAGCAAAGGGCAAAGGTGCCTTTTGAAATTTATGCTCGGCGGTGTAGGCTACGGGCTTTTAGAGCTTATCTGGCGTGGGCGAACGCATTTTTCCATGGTGCTTACGGGCGGCGCTTGCCTCGTTGCCATCTGCGCTGTTAATGAAAAGCTGCAGGGGAAGAATATTTTTTTGCGCTCGGGCATTTGCGCGGCTGCCATAACTGTGGCGGAGTTCGCCGTGGGTATGCTTGTAAACCGCGTTTTCAATATGAGTGTGTGGGATTACAGCGGCATGGCGGGCAATATTCTGGGGCAGATTTGCCCGCTTTATTCGTTTTTATGGTTCTTGCTTTGCGTGCCGATATGCTTTTGTGTAAGCAAAATAGGAAAAAACCGCCTGTGATTTCACAGGCGGTTTTCTTATAACATAGGAAATTGCGCGCGGCAGTGCGCTTTTGCGCACTTTGTTATTCTTCCCATATTTCTTTTATCACACTTCCCACTGCCTCTGCCATGCGGTGGAAGCCGAGGTCATTAGGGTGCGTGCCGTCTACGGTGCATTCGTCTTTGTTGAACGTGGCGAAATGCACCTTGCTGTCTACGAAATAGACGTTTTCATCGCCATCGGCGCGTGCGCGCGCGTAGCTCGCGGCGATTATATCGCGGCGCTCAGGCGCGTTATAGCCTATTTTGTCGTAGTTTGGCGCAGACATCATTATAATAGGCAAATTCGGCTGAGCCTCTCGCACTGTGCGGTAGCCCGCGTAGTGCGTGCGCGCAAGATGCTCCGCGTCTGGCGCGTTGTAGTCGTAATCGTATACGAAAATGCTCATATCAAGCCCCGCGATGTATTCCATCATCGCTTTTTCGCCCTTTGCGCTGCCGGAAAAGCCGAGGTTTATATAGTCTGCATCGAACCTGCGCGAAATTCTGCCCGCGTAATCGCCGCCCGGTGTGCTCGCGCAGCCGCCCTGGGTTATAGAGGAGCCGTAGAAAACTATCGGCTTTTTGTGCGTGTATTCGCCGCGCCATTTGCCAAGGCTTGCGCCCGAGGTAACGCCGAGCATAAGCGAGGAAATGGGCGCGTAAAGCGGCATTTGCAGCATAAGCTCGCGCTCCTTTTTGCCGCCCGGCAGGTTTACTATAGAGGAAAATCCGCTTGGCGTGCCCGGGGGCACGAATGTGGCGAGGTAGACCCATTTGCCGCCCATTCTTTCATAGAGCGAAAAGCCGCCGTTGCCCGTGCGTGCCATATGCCCCATAGCCCAGAAGCTCGGGCGCGTGCAGGTGAGCGCAATACATTCGGAATTTGTGGAAAAGCAAATTCTGCCGCCCGAGGTATGCTCTGAAAGGCTTGCCACACCTTCGTTTACGTTTTTGGCAACCTCCTTTGGCATACGGCGAAAGAGCCCGCCCTCGTAGAAAACGCCGTAAAGCGAAAACGGCGCTTTTGTTGCATCGTATAGCACTATATCGTCGCGCCCGAAGCTTTCCGCTATTTTTAAATTTTTATCTATCGTTGAAATATCTGCCATAGCAACCACCTTTTTATTTGGTTTAAAATAATTCTTGATTTTTATATGATATTATTCTAACATAAATATGAAAATATTTCAATATATGTCGCAAAAACGGGCGCACACGGTTGAAATTTTCACACCACTGTGGGTGGGGACTTGCTACCGCCGCCCCATGCCTCGCTTCGATCTGGGATGACCGCGGAGGTGACACAAAGCCTTCCCCTAATAAGAGGGGAAGCCATGTGCGTAGGGGAGTGGCTTGCTACTCCCGTAAAACAGGCGGGCAAAAAATTTGAAAAATTTTTGAAAATGATGTAATATTTGGCATACAAAAAGGTACTTACATAGTGAAAGGGGTGAGGAAACATGACAGATGAAGCAATAATAGAAATGCTCCTGGAGCGCTCAGAGGAAAGCATTTCTGAAATTGATGCAAAATATGGCAAAAGGTGCAGGAAAATTGCCATGGATATACTTGGCAACGAGCACGACGCGGAAGAATGTGTAAACGACGCGTATTTTACCGTTTGGAACGCGATACCGCCCGAAGTACCTACTTCGTTTTTCGGTTTCCTGTATAAAATTCTGAGGAATATTTCCCTTAAAAAATACCGCGCAAACCGTGCTATGAAGCGAAACACCTACTATAGCGAGGCGCTCGACGAGCTTGAGCAAACCTTTGCCGCAGAGGAAAGCGTGGAAAAAGAAATAGACAAACAATATTTCGGGGAAGTTATGGAAGAATTTCTCCTTTCGCTTTCGGCGGAAAGCAGGGTAGCTTTTGTAAGGCGGTATTGGTTTTCGCAAAGCTGCCGCGAAATTGCGAAGCAGCTGGGCGTAAGCGAAAACAACGTTGCCGTACGCCTTTTGCGGGCGCGGGAAAAATTGCGCGAATTTTTAGAAGAAAGAGGTATAGAGCTATGAAACAGACCAAAGCGGAAAGATTTTTAGAAGCATTTAACGATATTGACGAAAAATTTTTGAAGGAGGCAATGAATTATAATATGAAAAAGAAATTTAATTTTAAGCCGATAATAGCGGTTGCGGCGTGCGCGGTGTTTGCGCTTGCGGCGATTCCGGTGGCAAACCACTTTGCGAATAATAATTTGGTTGATGGCGGCACAACGGCGGGCACGGTAGCACCTGTGCCGGGCGATGAGGAAGTTAATTTTACGGTGTATGAAAGCGGCGTGCATGGTGGTATACAGCCCGGAACGCATAAAATAGAATTGGAACTTAACAAGGCAAGAGATACGTATATAGAGGAGGAGAGAATAGGTACTTTTAAAACAATAAACATTATGGGGATTGAGTGGACTGCAGAATATCATAGCACAAAAAGCAAAACGGACTATACCGAAACAGTTCACAAATATACTGGTATATCAAATGGTAAAAGCATAACGTTTATGGTGAATGCAGTGACAGGAAAATGCGAATATTTTTCTTTTAACCGTCTTTCGGAAACGGATAGCGTAAGATTGACAAGAGATGAGCTTTATGAGATAGCATACAAAAACTTCCTTGAAGGTGGTTATACCGATGATCCTGAAAATTATACTTTATCGTTTGAACATGATGGCGGTTTAGCGGGGTATACATTTATATTTTCGCGGTTTATAGATGGAATTAAAACTTCAGAATATGCAAGTATAACCATATATCACGACGGGGAATTTGTTTGTTATATGGGAAATCATATTGGTGAAATGAAAAATTTAGATCTTTCCGATATAAATATGGATAAATTCTATGCTGCTATAGAAGCGAAATTCAAGACTATTTATGGC
>JAFTNI010000107.1 GCA_017451975.1 Clostridia bacterium | reverse complement strand
TTGGCAATACATTCATTCGTGTTCTTGAGGACGCCGGCGTATACAAATGTGACGAAGCTGGCAGAGAGGCTTTCGTTCGTTTTATAGAAAGTATTTAATTTTTACGGAGGTATATAAATGATAAAAAAACTTTTAAAAAGTGTGAGGGAGTATAAGATATGCGCCCTGCTCACTCCGCTTCTCGTCGCCTGCGAAGCAGCGCTCGACGTGCTTATTCCGTACCTCATGGCGAATATTCTTGATAAAGGTATCAAGGCTTCCGACATGGGCTATACGTGGCGAATGGGCGTAGTGCTTGTTTTCGTTTGCATATTGGCGTTGCTTTTCGGTATGCTTTCGGGCGTTACGGCGGCAAAGGCCTCTACAGGCTTTGCTTCCAACCTGCGCCATGATATGTACTACCGCATACAGAACTACTCCTTTTCCAACATCGATAAGTTTTCGCCCGCCAGCATAGTTACACGTCTTACAACAGACGTTAACCACGTTCAGAACGCATTCCAGATGATAACTCGCGTGGCTGTGCGTGCGCCACTTATGCTTATTTTTGCCGTGTCAATGTCCTTCACGGTAGATAGCAAGCTCCCCTTTATTTTCCTTTGCGTAATTCCCATACTCGGCGGCGGACTTTTGCTCGTTATAAAGTTTGCCCACCCGATTTTCGAAAAGGTTTTCAAGCTTTACGATAAGCTCAATAACGTAGTTGCGGAAAACCTCCACGGTATAAGAGTTGTAAAAAGCTTTGTGCGCGAGGAGCACGAGAAAAAGAAATTCGGCAAAGTTTCGGGCGATATTTACGAAAGCTTTTCCAAGGCTGAAAAAATACTTGCCTTCAACTCTCCGCTTATGCAGTTCTCTATGTACACCTGCATAATTCTAATTTCCTGGTTCGGCGCACACATCATCGTTGCTTCGGGCGATAACGCCGAAATCGGTATGTCCACAGGTCAGCTTATGACGCTCATTTCCTATGCTTCGCAGATACTTATGAGCCTTATGATGCTTTCCTTCATATTCGTTATGGTAACTATTTCACGCGCATCGGCAGAGCGTATTATAGAGGTTCTCGACGAAAACAGCGATATCGTTTGCCTTCGTCAGTACCCCGTTACAGAGGTTAAAGACGGCTCTATCTCCTTCGAAAACGTTGACTTCAGCTATGCTAAAGATCCGAACAAGCTTTGCCTTTCCGGTGTAAACCTTGAAATCAAATCCGGTGAAACCGTCGGTATCATAGGCGGTACGGGTACCTCGAAATCCACGCTCATTCATCTTATACCCAGACTTTACGATGCCACGAACGGCACCGTGCGCGTCGGCGGGGTAGATGTACGCGATTACGACCTTCAGGCGCTTCGAGAGGAAGTTTCCGTTGTGCTTCAGAAAAACGTTCTTTTCTCCGGCACTATTATGGAAAACCTCCGCTGGGGTAAAGCAGATGCAACTATAGAAGAAATCAAGCACGTTTGCCGCCTTGCCTGCGCAGACGAGTTTGTAGAAACCTTCCCCGACAGATATAATACATATATCGAGCAGGGCGGTGCAAACGTTTCGGGTGGTCAGAAGCAGCGCCTTTGCATTGCACGCGCACTTCTCAAAAAGCCGAAAATTCTTATTCTTGACGACTCTACGAGTGCAGTAGACACAGCTACAGACGCAAAAATCAGAAAAGCATTCCGCGAAGAAATACCGGACACCACGAAAATCATCATTGCTCAGAGAATTTCTTCCGTTCAGGATGCAGATAAAATAATTGTCCTCGACGAGGGCAGGGTAAACGACGTAGGCACGCACGAGGAGCTTCTCGCACGCAACGAAATTTACCGCGAGGTTTACACATCTCAGAAGAAAGGAGCGATGGAATAATGGCATACGAAGATAAAAAAGGTACGGGCTCAAAGCCCAAAAAGCCGCCTATGGACCTTAAAGTCCTTAAGCGTGTGCTTACTTACGTTTTCAAAAAATATAAGCTGCTTTTTGCCATCGCAATGCTTTGCACGGTAGTAAGCTCAATTGCCAGTGTTTACGGCATTTCCTTCCTTGAAACTCTTATTAAAGATTACATTGAGCCGCTTGTACAGGTTGTGAAAGATGGCGGCAAAGCAGATTTCACACCGCTTTTCTTCGAGCTTCTCAAGCTTGCAATAATATATATCTGCGGCATAGCGTCTACTTTCGCTTGATCATATATAATGGTAATTATTGCTCAGGGCGTTCTTAAAACCATACGCGACGATATGTTCGCGCATATGCAGACGCTCCCTATAAAATATTTCGATACAAACTCCTTCGGCGACGTAATGAGCCTTTATACAAATGATATAGACACACTTGAGCAGATGATAGCGCAGAGCTTGCCGCAGATAGTGAATATGTCTGTTACAATAGTGGCTTCCTTCTTCGCTATGCTCGCGCTCAGCATTCCGCTTACGGCGTTTACTGCGCTTTCGCTTTTCCTTATGATTCTTATAACGAAATATATAGGCGGAAACAGCGCGCGCTTCTTTATGGCACAGCAGCAGGCCTTCGGTAAACTCGACGGCTATATTGAAGAAATGATTCACGGCCAGAAGGTTGTTAAGGTTTTCAACCACGAAGAAAAATCCAAAGAAGAATTTGATAAGCTCAATTACGAGCTCCGCGATAACGCAAGAAAGGCAAATACATTTGCAAATATACTTATGCCTATTATGGGTAACCTCGGTTATTTGCAGTACGTTCTCATTGCTTGCGTAGGCGGCTCACTCGCCGTTGCGGGCGTGCCCAATATCCGCCTTGCGGCTGCAGGTGCGGTATCTGTGCTTACCATAAGCGTTATGATACCTTTCCTTGAGCTTTCACGTTCGATCACCCGCCCCATCACACAGATGTCGCAACAGCTCAACTCCATTGCAATGGCGCTTGCAGGTGCAAAGCGTATCTTCAAAATGATGGACGAAAAGAGCGAGCTCGACGAAGGCTACGTAACGCTCGTAAATGCAAAATACGATGAGAACGGCAACCTTACGGAGTGCAAGGAGCACACGGGTATATGGGCATGGAAGCACCCCCACGCGGCAGACGGCACTGTAACGTATACTCTCCTTAAAGGTGACGTTCGCTTCAAAGACGTTGACTTCGGCTATGTGGAGGAAAAAACTGTTCTGCACGATATCACGCTTTATGCAGAGCCCGGCCAGAAGGTGGCGTTCGTTGGAGCAACAGGCGCGGGCAAAACCACCATTACGAACCTTATCAACCGTTTCTACGATATAGCAGACGGTAAGGTTCGCTACGACGGAATTAATATCAACAAGATCAAAAAAGCAGATCTGCGCCATTCGCTTGGCATAGTTTTGCAAGAAACAAACCTCTTTACGGGCACAGTTAAGGAAAATATCCGCTACGGTAAGCTCGATGCTACAGACGAAGAAATAGTTGCGGCGGCAAAGCTTGCAAACGCAGACGAATTTATAAGCCGCTTGCCGCAGGGGTACGATACAATGCTCACAGGCGGTGGGGCAAACCTTTCACAAGGTCAGCGCCAGCTTATCGCCATAGCACACGCCGCTGTTGCAGACCCGCCCGTTATGATTCTCGACGAAGCTACGTCGAGCATAGACACGAGAACGGAAGCAATTGTTTCCGCCGGTATGGACTCTCTTATGCACGGCAGAACGGTGTTCGTTATCGCGCACAGACTTTCCACAGTTCGCAACTCCGACATTATAATGGTGCTTGAACGCGGCAGAATTATAGAACGCGGCAACCACGACGAACTTATTACCGAAAAGGGTAAGTATTACCAGCTTTATACGGGCGCTTTCGAGCTCGAATAAATTATATTTTTACTTAGAATCGAGGATTCAAAAAATGAAAAGAATTGTTACTGTTCAGGATATTTCCTGCGTGGGCAAATGTTCGCTCACAGTTGCATTGCCTATAATTTCGGCAATGGGCGCAGAAGCGGCGGTTAGTCCCACAGCGGTGCTTTCAACACACACGGCTTTCCCGAGCTTCACATTCTGCGATCTTACAAAAGAGATCGCACCCATCTGTGAGCATTGGAAAAGCGCTGGCATTGATTTCGATGCTATCTACACAGGCTACCTTGGCTCTTTCGAGCAGATAGAGCTTACTGAAAAGCTTATTGCCGATTTCAAAACGGAAAAGACAGTTGTTGTGGTAGACCCTGCTATGGCAGACGGCGGCAAGCTTTACAAGGGCTTTACAGAAGCTTTCGCAAAGCGCATGGGCTTGCTTTGCGGCAAGGCAGACGTTATCGTGCCCAATATCACAGAGGCTTCCTTTATGCTCGGCGTTCCTTACGTTGGCGAAGGCTACAGCGAGGAATATATTAAGGATATGCTCGTAAAGCTTACAGAGCTTGGCTGCAAAACAGCTGTGCTTACAGGCGTAAGCTTTGAGGAAGGCAAGCTCGGCGTTATGGCTTACAACAGCGAAAGCGGAGAATATTTCTCCTATTTCCGCGAGAGAATTCCCGAAAGCTACCACGGCACGGGCGACGTTTATGCTTCCACCTTCGTAGGCGCGCTTATGCGCGGCAGAAGCGTTGAAGATGCACTTATGGTTGCAACAGACTACACCGTGGAATGCATCAAATCCACCGTAAAAAACAGCCCCGACAGAAAGTACGGCGTAAACTTTGAAGAGCTTGTGCCTTACCTTGTAGACAGAATGGACAAATAAGATTTATGCCGATACCGCCAGGTATCGGCATATTTTTCATCTTAATGAAATCTTAATATATTTGTACATTGTAATTTAATGTAATTTGTGGTAGAATAATGTTTGTAAATTCCGCACGAAAATTTATGAGGTGACAAAATGTATAATATTCTCGTTTGTGATGACGAAAAAGATATAGTAAGCGCGCTGAAAATTTACCTTACGGCAGAGGGGTACAACGTATTCGAAGCATATAACGGCAAAGAAGCCGTTGCCATTGTTGATAGGGAAGATATCCACCTTGTGCTGCTCGATATAATGATGCCCGAAATGGACGGTATAACGGCGCTTGCAAAAATGCGTGAGCTTTCCAACGTACCCGTATTATTGCTTACGGCTAAATCGGAGGATACCGATAAGGTTCTGGGGCTTAATATGGGCGCGGACGATTATATAACGAAGCCATTTAACCCCGTAGAGGTGATGGCGCGCGTGCGCTCCAATATACGCCGCTATATTCAGCTTGGCGGCGGGGAAGTGCGACCAACAAGAATAGTTAACGGCGGCATTGTGCTCGACGACAGCGAAAAAATCGTGACGCTCGATGGCGAAGTCGTTCCGCTTACCCCGCGCGAATACGATATACTCAAGCTTTTTATGCAGAACCCGGGCAACGTATTTTCGCCCAAGGAAATTTACCGCAAGGTATGGGGCGAGATACCGCTGAACGCGGAAAACGCCGTTGCCGTTCATATACGCCACCTGCGCGAAAAATTGGAAATAACACCCGCCGAGCCGAGATACATAAAAGTTGTATGGGGCCAGGGTTATAAAATAGACAGGGGTACAAAATAATGAAAAAAAGCCTATCTTGCAATTTTTGGGTGAAGCTTGCAACGTGGATTTTGCTGGCGCTGTTTGTTTTTCTTTTCTTTCTCAGCGTGGCAGGCATAGCCGTGCTGATACGCACGGGAGCGTATTGGGACGGCGGGCAAACCTTTCGCGAAAGCGTTGCCGAGCAGGTCTTTTCTTTCGATAAGGTACGCATACGCTATGTAATGCGCGAATACCTTGACGGGGGCAACGTAGACGATTCCGAATACCGCAAAATGTACGCACGCGAAAACAGCAACGTATTCTTTACTATATCAGATAGCAACGGCAACATTATAGCAGACTATGGCTCTGAGGATGATTTCCAGATAGAATACAAATATGAAGAATTCTTCATGTCTGCGGATAAGGAAAAAGAGCTTACCGAAATTTTTGCTACGGAAAAAGAAGCGTTTGAGTTTATGGAAACTTTCGGGAAAGAGCATTATATTTCCGATTGGATATATTCCCACAGCACGGGAGAGCTTGATTTGAGATATTACAGTCTTTCCGATATAACCTATACGGTAAACGCGTTTATACGCAAAAATTTTTCCTCGGAGGATAGGTTTTTCTATACGCTGCGCGGTGTGGATTTTATCGTAAATATGAAGTATTGGATAATACTTTTTGCGGTATTTACCGCAGTTATGTGCTTTCTTTCCCTTGTTTTCCTCTGCGCATCTGCAGGGAGAAACGGGGAAGGCGAGCTTAAGCTTTCGTTTTTTAACAGAATACCGATCGATATCTTTTGGGGCTTTTGCGCGCTTGCGTGCTTTATATTGATTCTCGCGTTCAGCGAGCTTTCGCTCGGCGACGAATACGAATGGTTTACCGTTGCTATGTTCGTGATGGTTTCAAGCCTGTGCGCGGTTATGCTTTCGGCTTCGATAGTTACGCTTGCCGCAAGAATAAAAGCAAAAAAGTGGTATAAAAACACGGTTATCTACCGCATACTGAAGCTTTTAAAGAAATTGTTCAGCGCTATTGGGCAAGGTGCAATTTTCCTTATGAAAAACGTTTCGCTTTTCTGGCAAGCGCTCGGCGCACTCATTGTGCTGAAGGCGATGGAGCTTTTCTGCATTATGGCCGGCTCGGAAATATATATTCTGTTCTGGATTTTTGAATTTCTTGCACTGATAGCGTTGGTTATATACGTTACGCTTTCGCTCAGAAAGCTGCAGAAAGCTGCACGAGAAATGGCAGGCGGCAACCTCGATTACCGCGCAGAGCTTGCGGGTATGCCGCACGCACTGCGTGAGCACGGCGAAAACCTTAACAATATCGGCGAAGGCTTAAAAACGGCTTTGGGCGAGAAAATGAAAAGCGAGCATATGAAGGCAGAGCTTATTACAAATGTTTCACACGATATAAAAACACCGCTTACGTCTATTGTAAATTACGTAGATTTGCTTAAAAAGGAAGGGCTTGAAAGCGAAAACGCCGCAGAATACCTGGAGGTGCTTGATCGTCAATCGGCCAAGCTTAAAAAGCTCACCGAGGACCTTATAGAAGCTTCCAAGGCGACATCAGGCTGTATAGCCGTAAACGCAGAGGAGCTTGATATAAACGTGCTTCTTTCGCAGGCATGCGGTGAATACGAGGGCAAGCTTTCTGAAAACAAGCTTACGCCTGTGCTGACACTTGCCGAATCTAACCCCGTTGTTTTTGCAGACGGCGGGCTCGTGTGGCGCGTATTCGATAATCTTCTTAATAATATCTGTAAATATTCGCAGAAGGGAACGAGGGTTTACCTTAAAACGGAAACAAAGGCAGGGAAGGCACATATAACCTTCAGCAATATTTCCGCGGCACAGCTCGATATTTCAAGCGAGGAGCTTATGGAGCGTTTTGTGCGTGGCGACAGCTCGCGAAACACAGAAGGAAGCGGGCTTGGGCTTTCGATAGCGAGAAGCCTCACAGAGCTTCAAAGCGGCTTTTTTGATATAAAAATAGACGGCGACCTTTTCAAGGTTGAAATCACTTTTGATATAATAAAAAATAATTAAAAAAATTCAAAAAAGGTATTGACAAATAAAAAGTAATGTGATATACTTGTTACCGTCGCGAGGGCAAAGCGCCTTGGCGGTAACAAAATAAGCTGGTGTGGCTCAATGGCAGAGCAGCTGATTTGTAA
>JAFTNI010000106.1 GCA_017451975.1 Clostridia bacterium | reverse complement strand
CTCTTCCATTTTCGGTGTCCACCATTCAATGTACCCCGCTCTAGTGGGGTGAATGGCATCAGCCATATATATGGACCTATGTTCTTTTTCTATATCGTTGAATTCCGCATCGTGGTAGAGGTCTATTATGCCGATGCCGTAAAGCTCGGCAATTTTATACAGAGCATCGACCATGTCGACGTAATTTTTATTATCATAATAAGAATTTGTGTAGAACATCACGGGGCACGCCCACGTTTCTTTGGCATACGCAATAATATACTCTATAGCACCGCATACAGTAGAGGTATCGGGCTTATCGGTAAGCGCAGGCTTGCCGATAGGTTTACTTAGCGTCGCATCGTTTGTGGAAAGCTGGCAAACGAAAAGATCGAATTTTTCATCTTTCTTAACCTTGCAAAGCCTTTCTATATATGAATCCTTCCCATCTGTGAGCGTAGTTCCGTTTACGGCTTCCTTTACGTATTCGGTGCCGTTTCGCTCTGCAATATATTCTGCGAAAGAAACCCCACCCGCCGCAGAGCCGTTTGTAACCGACGAGCCGAGGTAAAGTATCCTCCGCCCTTTCAAAGGGTTTTCGCTCCCCGATTTTTTCATAAACCATTCTCCTTAATAAATGCATTTTACAGTTATATTATACCATCTGCAAAAATAATTGCAAGGCTATGACCATTGAAATAATAACGAAGTGTGTGTGTTCTTTTCATTGACACGGTTCTAGCCAAATGGTATAATAAATTCAAGAAAAAATTTATTGCCGATTGGGAAATACTGCAAACATTTTCAATTTAAAGGAGGAACAAAATGAGTAAAAACTTATTCAAGGATTATCTGATGCGCCGCCTGAAGCCCTCCACCGCGGGAAAATATGCAGATTCCGTTGAGCGTATTATGCTGGCAGAGGGGCTTTCGTGGGATGAATTAAAAAAAGACATTTCCGAAATAATCGCCCTATACAGTGCGGGAGGAGCAAAAGAGGATATCGGTAAGCAGAGCCACAGCACCAATATCAACGCATTACGCAGGTACGAAGAATTTGTGAAGGAAATACCCGAACCAGATGATTATATCCGCATAGGTATGCATTTTTACAAGCTCCGCGATGATTTGCACATAGACATTGACGATGACCTTATTTTTCACCTTGAAGATGAATACGAATGTATTGAAGGCTTCGGCGCCAGAGAAATTTCCAAAAAGCATTGCGGCAAGCATATCGAAAAAATTCCCGTAATTTTCAGACCTGAAATAAAGAAAAAAACGCATACGGTGAACGACGAAGATATTGCAAAAATGATATGCGAGCTTTTCAGAGAAAAAAGGTGCAACGTTCGCGAAGAAGAGGTGCTTGAGATTCTTAAGAAAAAGAAAACTATAACCGATACCGTTCTCGGCGAGTTTGTTTCCTTTCCCACGCCGCACATCATACTTTACTACAACGCCATAGGCGGAAAAACATTTAAAGAAAAGCTTGCCGCTTTTGCAATGACCCTCGCTCACGAATATATGCATTATATGGAATACAGCTATTGTATTTCCAAAGGCGTTGATTTCTACAAAAACGAAAAATTAAGCGAAGCTATAGCAGATTTTTTTGCCGTAGTATACTTACTGAGCTCCCTATGCACCGGATATTCCGTTGCAAAAAAAGAGAAAGAAAATATTATTGAAAAACGCTATAATACTTGGGTTAAACGTTTAGGCTATTGTTGGCCCTATTCATATGCGCTCTACTTCTTGAAGATATATGGAAAAGCTATGCGCATTTCCATGAATTTCTCCGATTATCAGGCATACGGCTGTTTAGAAAAGCTTCGTGACGTTTTCGAAAATTCTTACGATGCCGCATATGCCTTTGAAATTTTAAAGGCTTGAAAATCAACACGCGATTTTCCGCAAAACACGTCACATTATTAAAAAAGATGGAAAATTCAAATTCCATCTTTTTTGCTATTTACTTTTTAACAATGAGCTTTTCACGGTTCAAGTAATTTGCCGTATTCGCTTTCTTTAAATCCCACAAGCACGAAATTATCGCCTGCAATCAGCGGTCTTTTAACAAGCATACCGTCTGTCGCAAGAAGTGCCAGCATTTCTTCCTCCGTCATGGAAGGCAGCTTGCTTTTCAGCTCCAGCGATTTATAAAGAAGCCCGCTTGTGTTAAAAAATTTTTTAAGCGGCAAACCGCTTTTCCCCCACCATGCCGTAAGCTCCTCAAGCGAGGGATTTTCCAGTTTGATATCTCTTATTTCATATTCGATTTTGTTATCGTCAAGCCACTTTTTTGCCTTTTGGCAAGTAGTGCATTTTGGGTAGCATATAAATTTAACCATTTGTTATATCCTCCTGACTATTATCATAGTAATTATATCATATTTTCTTTCGCTCTTCAAGAGGTAGAAAATCAACTTTAAGCCTCACTCAGGGAGGAAAGCAACCGCCTTTGAAATTCATTCACAAATCGTTTGCTCATTCAAAAACCCGAGCTCTTTCCCCATCGCTATTGACTGATTTGAGCATTTATGGTAAAATATGAGAGTAATAACAAATTGAACCGAGGAGCATATATGAAATATAAAAACCCTATTCTTCCGGGCTTTCATCCCGACCCCAGCGTATGCCGTGTGGGAGATGATTTTTACCTGATAACATCTACTTTTGAGTTTTTTCCCGGTGTTCCTATATATCACAGCAAAAACTTAATTAACTGGGAGCT
>JAFTNI010000105.1 GCA_017451975.1 Clostridia bacterium | reverse complement strand
TATGGGTATGCTTCTGGTTTACTGCCTCAAGGACGTTTCCGTTACGTCGTTCCCCTTCGGCTTGCCCGAGCTTTTCGCCTGCGCAATAGTCGTGCTTCTGCATATATGGAAGCGAAATTCGCTCCTCAGCATAGGCTGCGGAACTGTAGGCTATATGGTGATAGTGGCATTTATTTGAGAATACAAAACAGCACCTCGCGGTGCTGTTTTTGTATTTATCAGAAGTCTATTCCTCTTTCGTCTACGGGCCAGCCGTATTTATTGTCAAGCTCGTCTATTATCGCTTGATCTTCTACAACGGTTTTGCCTCCTATAATATACACTTTTTTATGGTTCAGGTATCCATCCCATACTGTGCCGTATTTTTTATCTTTTATCTCTCGGAAAATTTTTAGCATTTTTCCGTTCCATACTATAATTTTCATTTTTCTCTCTTTTCTATTTTGTAAATGCAAACCTTTGCGCCGGGCTCATAGCCGTAATAGAAAAAGCTGCTGCCCAGCGCCGTGAGAATATAATTATCCACAATATCCTCAACGTCGCCCTTAACCGTCAGTTTGGCTACGATTTTGAGCGTACCGTCCACAACGCAGAGCTTCGCGCCCGCCGCAAGAATAAGCTCGCCCGTGCCCAGAAAGCCGCGCGGGTAAAACCCGTTTGGCATTACCATTGTTTTGCCACGGTAAGCTTTGGGGCAGGCATCCTTAAACTTGACCTTATTCTGTGTGCCGTACTTTACGGAAAAATATTTTTCATTCATACGGTCACGCTCAAGCCCCACGCGCACGGTTTCTTCGCTCGGGTCAACCGCCTTAAGCTCGTTCCCCACAAAATGTACGGGCCAAAGCTCACTGCTTTTTTCTTCGTCATAGCCAAAAAGGTAATATTGCTCCTGAAGCATTGCCCTTGAATTGAATTTACCCAAAAAAATCTTGCCGGGGTATTCTTTTATAAGCTCTGCCTTGAAGGGCGCTTTTTTGCCTGTGAGCAGTTTTTCTTCCTCTTCATATTTGCGGTAAAGAGCGTCACCCTTTTGGCGCGCAAGCTCTTCTTCACCAATTTCGGGGAAGTAAAGCAGAGGCACGCCGAAATATTCCTCCAGCATCGCCGTTTTCAAATCGGTATCCGCGCAGGAAAAGATAGCGGAAAGGCGCTTTTTGCCGCATTCACCGCAACCGAGGAGCGCGGGAATATCATATATTTTCTTGTTTTGCTCCGTATCATCGTCGGAGTATCTTGCCGCGGTTTTTCTGCCGAGCAAAACCTCGAAATAAACCGCTTCGCTATCGTAAACGGAAAAGTACAAAACGGGGTTTTGGATTTTTGAGGCGATGAACCGTGCGGTTTTATAGGGGTATTCGGGCTCTTTTTCCGAAAAATCCTCCACGCAGGTATGCCAGCCCGCCGAAAAAGATTTGAACGCAAAAGGTATATTTTCCTTCGGAAAATCGCCGTAGATATGTATGCAGGATGCCGTTATGCCCATTTTTATCCTCCCTGAATGGAAAAGGCGGCAGATTTGCCGCCTTTTCTCTTATTTGCCGTATTTTTCTGCCGCTGTGAGTGTGTTACGAAGGAGCATTGTTATAGTCATAGGGCCAACACCGCCGGGAACGGGGGTAATAGCGCTCGCCTTCGGCTCAACCGTTGCATAATCTACGTCGCCTGTGAGCTTGCCGTCTGCGCGGCGGTTCATGCCGACGTCGATAACCACAGCGCCCTCTTTAACCATATCGCCTGTAACGAAATCTGCCTTGCCTATGGCAACAACAAGAATATCTGCGCGGCGCGTAACCTCTGCGAGGTTTTTTGTTCTGGAGTGGCAAATGGTAACAGTGCCGTTTGCTGTTAGAAGAAGCTGCGCAATAGGCTTGCCTACAATATTGCTTCTGCCGATAACTACACATTCCTTGCCCTCTGCGGAAATGCCGCTTCTCTTAAGCAGCTCCATAATGCCTGCGGGCGTGCAGGGCAGGAAAGCCGCCGTGCCGAGCATCATTTCGCCTATGTTAACTGGCGCAAAAGCGTCTACGTCCTTTTCGGGCGAAATAGCCTCTATAACAGCTC
Source organism: Clostridia bacterium (assembly GCA_017451975.1). Classification (GTDB taxonomy): domain Bacteria; phylum Bacillota; class Clostridia; order Oscillospirales; family CAG-272; genus UMGS731. Next base: position 10,017 of record JAFTNI010000105.1, on the reverse strand, counting down.
TTTCGTTTATGTGCTTTGGAAGAGGGAGCTGAACGAGTATGCCGTGAATATCGCATCTTTCGTTGAGCTCTGCTATTTTCGCAAGAAGCTCTGCTTCCGTGGTTTCCTCTGCCATAGCAATGATTTCAGAGTACATTCCAACTTCCTCGCAGCCCTTGCCCTTGTTGCGCACGTAAACCTTGGATGCAGGGTTTTCGCCAACTATGATTACTGCAAGACCGGGGGTTTTGCCGCCCTCTTTCATTTTTGCAACGTCTGCCGCGATTTCTGCGCGAATTTCGGCAGAGATTTTTTTACCGTCTATAATATGTGCCATTTTTTATTCCTCCTTTTCGCCGTCTTCGGCGTTTTCTGTGCTTTCAATATTATCTTCCAGAAGCTCTGTCACGCTCGGCGCTTCCGTTATTTCGAGTATATCGTCTTCGTCTGTGGGCTCTTCTTCCGCGAGTTTTGCCGCCTCTGGCTTCACTATGCCGAGAAGCACGGCGAGGTCTGCGGGCTTATCTGCCGCTATAGTGCCCGCCTTTGACATTTGCGCAAAGCGCACTCTTCCGATTATTATAAGCGGCAAGAGAAGCACGAAGCAAAGCGCACCGAGAAGCGAGGAAACACGAATATCTGTGTTGCCGAGGTAGAGCGAGTCTGTTCTGAGCGTTTCAATAAACGCCCTGCCAAGGCCGTACCACGTTACGTACCAAAGCATTATTTCGCCGTGGAATTTCTTTTTCTTATAAAAAATGTTGATAAGAGCAAAGCCCAGCAGGTTCCAGAGCGATTCGTAAAGGAAGGTGGGGTGAACATATATCGTTTCAAAGTTCGTAAGCAAGTTGTTCACGCCCATGCGCCACGGGAGCGTGGTCTGAGCGCCAAAGGCTTCGCCGTTTGCAAAGTTGCCCCATCTGCCTATTGCCTGGCCGAGCATAACCGCGGGCGCGGCGAAATCGGCTATGAGCATAAATTTAATCTTTTTATAAATGGAAACGCAAAGAACGCATATAGCGCCAACGATAATAGCGCCGTAAATAGCAAGCCCGCCGTTCCATATAGCTATAATATCGTAGAAGCTATCGTACCCTTCGGGGTTGAAAATAACGTAGTATATTCTCGCGCCGAAAATGGCAAGCGGAACCGTTACAAGCGCGTAATCAAGAATGGTATCAAGCACTATGCCGTGCTGACCTGCGCGGAAAACAACGTAGAAAAACGCAAGCATTATGCCGACGCAGATTATAAGCCCGTACCACGCCACGGAAAGGTGCAGCTTTCCTATGTTTATTTCGAAAGCCACGCGGTCAATTTCAAATTCCGGTATGCCAAGTCCGGGGAAGGAAAGCTTGGAAATAAAGTTGCCCATTTCACTCTTCCCCCTTTTCTATAGGGTTTATAACGCTTACCGCGTAATATTTTTCGTCGAAAAGCTCGCGAACAAGCGCATTTGCTTCGTCGAGCGTGATTTCTGCTATAATATCGCCCGTATCGAACCAATCACAGCCCTTTATAAGCGACATACTGAAGGTTTCGGCAATACCCGTACCCTCGAAGCTGCGCACGAAAGAAGCGTATTTAAGGCGGCGCGCGCGTTCAAACGCTTCTGCATCGAGCCCCGTTTTCTTAACATCCTCCATATAGAGCGTGAACTTCTTTATAGCCTCGTCCACGTCGTCGCTTTCGCCGCCGAAAAGGAACTGCGCGCCCGCAAGGCCGATGTGATATTCAGCCTCCAGCTCGTCGATAAGCCCGCTTTCGTAAACGTCAACGGAAAATTCAGAGGAATAGCCGAAAAGCGTTTCCGTTACCATCTGCATGGCTATAGAGCGCTTCTGCATTTCGCGCGCGTCGCCGGAACGGAAATCGTCTTTAAGACCGAGCAAGAACATGGGCTTGGCAACCTCAAAGCTGCTTTCCACATATTTTTTCACAGGCTCGCGCCCCTCGTAATCGTAGCATCTTTCAATAACCTTTTCTTCCTCTGTAGGGAGCATTTTATCTGCCACCGCCAGAACCTCCTCGGGCGTTACATCGCCCGCAACGCAAAGGAACATATTGGAAAGGTTATAGAAAACCTCATAGCATTTATAAAGCGTTTCGGCATCTATCTTCGCAATAGATTCAACAGTACCCGCAACATTCAGGCGCGCCTGCGATTTTTCATAGAGGGCGTGCAAAAGGTTAACGTACTGCACAACCTCGGGCCAATCCTCGCGGCCGCGTATTTCCTGCGCGATAATTCCCTGCTCCTTCTGCACGTTTTCGGGCGTGAAATAGGGGTGAGTTACGTAATCGAGCAGAATTTCAAGGTTCTTCCCAAAATTCTCGGTGCATTTGAAAAGGTATGCCGTCACATCCATAGAGGTGAAGGCGTTTGCGCTCGCGCCGTATGCGGCAAAGCGCGAAAATGTATCTACACCGTCCTCGTTTTCAAACATCTTATGCTCGAGATAATGGGCAATGCCATCGGGCACGCGGGTAAACTCCGCTTCTCCCGCGAGCTTAAAGCAGTTATCTATTGCACCGTAGCGCGTGCAGAAAAGCGCGTACGCAGAAGAAAGCTTCTTCGGTATAACGTAGATATCAAGCCCCGAGCTGTGCTTCATATAATAATATTTTTCGCCTATACGGGCGTTTTCTTTTGTTACTATATTCAATTTTATGCCTCCTCTCCGCAAAGGAAATATTCCGTATCGAGCATAACTTTCTTAGCAATTTCGGCAACCTGCTCCTTTGTTACGGCTTCAACGCCCTTTATAACATCCTCGGGCGTTTCGCTCAAGCCGAAAATATTGTTGTTAAGGTACCAGGAATGTATTGCCTCTGCGCTATCGCCCACGGAAAGCATGGAGTTGCGCAAGCGCTTCTTGGCGCTATCCATTTCCATGTCGGAAATGTTGCCTTTTCTTACCTCGTCAAGCTGAGCAAGAATTTCGTTTTTCGCTTTATCGTAGTTTTTGGGCTCTATTCCGCTTGTTACCATCATAATGCCCTTCGAATATACGCGCGAGGAGCAATGGTAGCAAAGCGAAAGCTTTTCGCGCACATTCATAAAGAGCTTCGATTGCGTGCCGTTTCCGAAAACGCAGTTGAACACACGAAGCGCATCGGAAGTATCTTTCTCGTATGCGCCCACGCCCGTGCGGAAGCCCAGCACGAGCTTACCTTGCTTGAGCTCCTGGTGCTCCACTGCCTTTTTTATCTCACCCGCCGTGCGAACGATTTTCGTGGAGTAATCGGGCACCTCGCCGCGAGTGACACCGCCGAATATTTTGCGCACTATATCCTCTGCCATTTCGCCGGGGAAATCACCTATTGCAAAAAACTCCACGCCCGCGTGGGAAAGGATATATTCATATCTTGCGTAAAGCGCCTCGCGCGTGATTTTTTCCACGTCCTCGGGGCGGCCGAGCTCGGGAATGCCCCATGCCTCATCGGCGCACATAATTTCAATAGCGCGGTGGAGCGCATAAGCGTCTTTATCGTTTATCTGCGCCGCGATATCGTCTATAAGCTTTTCTTTTTCGCTTTCGGTATATTCAGCGACAAAAGCGCCGCCCTCTTTCTGCGGGTTTGTAAGCACCTCGCAAAGAAGCTCCGATGCCTCGCCCGTTATTTCCTCGCCGTCAAGGGTATATTTATCCTTGAGCAGCTTTGCGAAAACGGTTATAACGTGTGCTTCGCCGTTTGTGCCCACGTATGTGTCGATATCTGCGCCGTAAAGCGAGGAAAGCTTTTTCTGAAGCGGCAAAAGCCCGGGGTATTTTTCCGTACCGCGCATAAGCACGTCTGCAAAAAGCGCGTTTTCCGCCGCGTGCTCGCGCTCAAGCGGAAGAATAAAATCTATAAAAATGCGGTTAAACTTGAACTTATCGGTTTTAACCGTTGTAAGAGCTATACCGTCAAAAATTTCTTTTCTTGATATTTGCATTTTTACCTCCGTAATACTAAACCTAATAAATATTATTTTACTTCATTTCGCGCCATAATGCAAGTAAAAACGAAAAAAGTATTGTAAATATATAATGAATTTTGAAAAAATTAAGCCTCCCTGTAAAAGGAGGCTTTTATTTTTTTGTATATAGAGGCGTAGTGCTTTGAAGATAAACTGTTTATATTCAAACCTCAACGGCATATTCGCCCGCCGTAAATTCGCGCACGGTTTCGCCAATATAAAGCTTGCCCGTGCAATCTGCGGGAACGGTGAGGTAAACCGTGGTTTTGCCGTTCTGCTTTTCAAAGCCGCAAGCCGCTTTGCCATAGGGCGTGTTCACGCTCGCGCTTGCATACGTAAGCTCTGTGTAAAGCGCGGGGCGGAACTCAAGCTCGCGGTAGCCGGGTGCTGCGGCGGAAAGCCCCGCCACATATTTATGGAAGAAAGCCGAAACGGAGGAAAACATATGCTGGTTGCGCGAGCCTCCGCCGTTCCAACATTCAAAAAGAGTCGTTGCGCCCATATCGAGCCAAACCTTCATGCTGGGGTAAGTGGGGTTCGTCAGCATTTTTAAAACGAGGTCTGCCCTGCCGTACCTGCCGAGCGTTTCCACAACCGCTTTGCAGCCGAGTATGCCGAAATCGGGGTGGTAGCCGTCGCGCTCTATTATGCGCGCAAGCGTTTCCACAAGCTGCGGAATTTCTTCTTCGTTTGCAAGACCATGGTAAACCATCATCGCCGTCGCGCTTTGGCAATCGCCGTATACGGTGCAATTTTCGGCATCGAAGAATTTTTCGCGGAAAGCCGCCTTCACCTTCGAAGCAAGAGCCGCGTATTTTTCCGCGTCGGCGCAGAAGCCGAGCAAACGGGCGTATTTTTCTGCCATTTTCACGGCGCTGTGGTAAAACGCCGTATCGCTTACGGCAAGGGGGCATTTGTACGCGCTCATATTTACGCTTATAGCGGGGCCGTCGAAGGGGGCGCACCAGTCGCCAAGGCCGTATTCGGCAATATACCCCTGCGACATCGACGTGATATAGGAAACGTGAGCGCAAAGCGCTTCGTAGTTATCGCGCAGAACCGCAAGGTCGCCGTATTCCGTGTAGAGGTTCCACGGTACGTCTACCATGGGGTTGCACCAGTCGGGGCCGTTGAGGTCGCCGCTGTAGCCCCAGCCCGCAGAGGGCACTATGCACGGCATACAGCCGCCCGGGCGCATGGAATCGCGCAGGTCCTGCTGCCATTTGCGCATAAGGTTTTCTGCGTTGTAGTTTATAAGCAGCTGCTCTGCAGAAAGTCCTGTGTCGCCCGTCCACGAGCTTTTTTCGCGCACGGCGTCCGCCGAAAGCGTGTGCATACAGCACGAAACCGTGGAAGCATGGCAAAGATGCTCTATTTTGTTCACGGTTTCATCGGAGCAGGCAAATTCCGCCCTCTTTTCAAAATCGTTGCAGAGCGCCCACGCTTCTATATCGCAAAGCTCGGGGCAGTCGCCGCCCGTAACCTCGATATATTGAAAGCCGTGGTATGTGAAGATGGAGTGGAAGCTTTCGGGGGCGTCGCTTTTCTTCGTGTACACGTCGGTCTGGAAGCAATAGTTGCGTATAAAGCACGCGAGCGATTCGTGGTCGGGCTCGCCATCTTCCATAAGCCTATCTGTATATCGCACGGTGTAGCGAGCGCCCGCTTTCCCACAGAATGTAATGTTCGCCACACCCGCGATATTCTGCGCAAGCTCGTAGAGGTAGCCGTTTTCCGTCTTGCGGCAAAGCACGGGCTTGTATTTTGCAATAACACGAATAGGCTCCATTTCCATAAGCGAAAGGCGCGCGCCGGGGTTGCGCACGTAGCGCGCGGGCTTCTCTTCGCCCGTGTAGCCGGGCTTATCCCAGCCCTCTTTTTCAAAGTTTGCATCGTACTCCTCGCCGTGGCGTATGCCGTTGAAGCGAATGGGGCCTTCCACATAGCTCCAGGTGCCATCGGAAAGGAGCTTTTCCGTGCCGTGCTCATATTCCATATGAAGCTCCAGCATAAGCTTGGGTACATCGCGCCAAGGCGCCGTGTTCGTTTGCCACGGGTCCTCGGTAAAGCAGTTGTAGAAGCCGTTACCGAGTATAACTCCTATGGCGTTTTCGCCCTCTGCGAGCATTTCCGTCACGTCAAAGGCGCGGTAGAGTATATTTTTATCGTAGGCGGTAAAAGGAGTTGAGAGGAAATCGTCTCCTACTTTTTCGCCGTTGATGTGTGCTTCAAAGTAGCCGAGCCCTACAACGTAAAGCACGGCGCGGCGCGGCTTTTTCGCCGCAAACTCACGGCGCAGGTAAACCGCGGGCAGCACGGCGTCACGCTTTTTAGCGTCGCCGCCCGTGATGTATTTTGCATCCCATTCTCCGCCCATAAAGCCCGTGCAGAAATATGTTTCGCCCGTGACGGTTTCGCCGCCGCAAAGTTCGGCGCATATGCGCACGAAATATTTCGTGTGCGGCAAAAGTGCTATATCGCAGCGCACGTTTGCGCGCTCGGCAGTTTCCGCGCGCGTGGAAAAAACGGTGTTTTCAAAGGCTTTGTCTGTAGCCACCGTGAGCATATATGCTTTTTGCGAAGCAAAATTGCCCTCGGGCAAGCTCCACGAAAATCGCGGTGTAGTATCTATAAAAGGAGTGATAAGTGAATTTATTTTAATTTGCATAATAACCTCACGGTAAAAGATTTATATATTTTAGGATAACATTTTTACCACTGAATGTCAATTTCAAAACGAATTTTTGCAAGAATAAGACGGGATATTACAAAAACACATTGAAGAGCCTGTGATAAAGCAGATTATATTGAAAAAGACATATTCAAAATGAATATGTCTTTTTCTTGCAACATTACGGCATTTATGATATAATATCTTAAAAAATCAAAGCGAAACTATATTTTGTCTCAACAAATACTTCGTGGAATAATTTCTGAAATTTGATATAATAAAATCACAAAAGCGCTTTTGAATACTTTTTGGAGGACAAAATTATGTCTATTGGTTCTACCATTAAACGTTTGCGCCGGGAGAAAGATATAACACAAGAACAGCTTGCTGAATATCTTGGAATCACATCGCGTGCAATCTCACAGTGGGAGTGCGACCGAACTGCTCCCGATATTTCCCAGCTCCCCGCACTCTGTCATATTTTCGATGTTTCATCGGATGTTCTGCTTGGAATTGATATTGAAAAAAATAACGAGGAAATAAAAAAATATTTAAACGAAGCAGCAGAGCTTGGACATCAAGGAAAAGGGGCGGAGCGTACTGCGATTCTCCGCGAAGCAAACAAAAAATTTCCACGAGACTATAAGATAATACATCGCCTTGCTGATTCATTGGTTTGTGAATATTCCAGAAAAGGCATCAAGGAATATGACGAGGTTTTTGATCTTTGCAATAGGATTCTTGCGGAATGTACCGATAGCACCACGCGATACGAAGCCATTGATACTCTTGGAACTGCTTACGGATACGCAGGTAAAAAAGACGAAATGATGAAACTGGCTAAGGAAATGCCACGCACTCATTTTTCATATGAAAGCTTTATGGTATATCGTTGGAAAGGGGCTGACGGCTTTAAGGAACGTCAAGAATATATTCATTTTTTAGTCAATGAATTGTTATCAATGATCCATTGCCTGAAAGGTCATTGTGATGATAGCGGAAAATTGATATATTCGTGGGAAGAAAGAAAGGAGTTTTCTCAATTTGAGATCGATCTCCTTGAATGTCTTTACCCCGATGGAGATTATCAGCAAAATGCATATTACGGCGCAATGGCAAGTTATTTTATGTTCAAGTATTTCTTAGGCAAACAAGACTATGATAATGCTTGGGTTTGGCTTGAACGGTGTGTAGGTTACAACGTTCATGCAGATACTTACGATTTCAACGCTCCGCATTCAACGCCTATACTTCGCGGATATGCAGACGGCGGAGTAATTATGGAAGCGGAAGGAAACTATTCTCAGTCATTCCTTGATTGGATAACTACCGATAATGAAGTTTCCATTTTACGAACCGACACACGGTATGAAGCACTTGTCAGCCGCTTGAAGTCCGCAGCTAAAAAGCCGTAATTAATAGCCCCGCCTTACGCAGGAAATGAATGTAAAAAGGAGCACGAACAAATACTCGTGCTCCTTTTGCTGTAGGGCGGGGGTTCATCTCCCGCCGCTTTATTATTCCATACCATTTGTTTTCGGCGGTAGCAAGCCACCGCCCTACGATATTTACGGAAGATACCTTCACAGGTGTTATTTCACATTATTTCTCTTTCGTAAGCTCCGCAAGGTGCTCGTAAAGCTCGGGCATTTCGCGCTTTAGCCAGATTATCTTGCCGCTTTTTATAAAGCAGTGGCGGCTTTCCGCCGTAAACACAAGCTCGCCGCGGCATTTCATATCGTAGCCAAGCACCACGCTTGCGGCGCTTGAATTTTTAACGTATACCTCAATTTCTATTTCGTCGGGGTAGGTAGTGGGTCTTTTAAAATCGCACGAAATAGACGTAACGGGCGAAATTATGCCCATTTCCTCCATTTTATCGTAGCCAAAGCCTATTCCCGCGAGGAAATCTATCCTCGCCTCCTCCATAAAACGGATATAGTTTGAATGGTGTGTAACACCCATTCTGTCAGTTTCATAATATTGAACCTTGTGTATATAAGCCATATTTCCCCTCTTAAAGCTTTACTTTTCCTGCAAGAATGTTTTTGTAATCCTCAAGGTTGCGGCGCAAAAGCTCGGGGGTATCCAGCCCATAGGGGCATTTCGTTTTGCACCTGCCGCAGTTTTTACATTCTTCTATTTTCATCATCATAGCCTGCTTTTCTTCCGTGAGCCACTGGGCAGAGGGCGAACGGCGTATAAGCGGGCTCATGCGCGCACAGATGTTGATTTCAATGCCTGCGGGGCAAGGCATACAATATCCGCAGCCGCGGCAGAATTCGCCGAGCAATTCTTCCCTGTCGTGCGCGATAAGCGCAGAAACCTCCGCTGTCATTTCAGCAGGATTTTCCATGTAGGAAATCCACTCGTCAAGCTCGCTTTCTCGCTGTATGCCCCATATGGGGAGCACGTTTTCGAACTGCGCCATAAAAGCAAAAGCCGCCTCCGATTTTGTAATAAGTCCTCCCGAAAGCCCCTTCATGGCAATGAAGCCCACTTCGTGCTTGCGGCAAAGCTCCACTATCTCTATGTCCTTTTCCGTAGCAAGGTAGCAGAAAGGAAACTGCAAGGTTTCGTAAAGCCCCGATTCCACTGCCTCGTGCGCAACGGCAAGGCGGTGGTTCGTTATGCCGATATGGCGTATCTTGCCTTGCGCCTTTGCTTCAATCATGGCCTCGTAAAGCCCCGTGCCGTCGCCTGGCTTCGGGCAGAAAGGCGGGTTGTGGAACTGGTAAATATCTATGTAGCTTGTACCGAGCGTGGCAAGGCTCGTTTCAAGGTCGCGCCGGAAGCCCTCTACGGTAAAAGAGCCCGTTTTCGTGGCGATGTACACGTTTTCGCGCACGCCGCCGAGCGCCAAGCCTACCTTGCGCTCGCTATCGGAATAGGCGCGCGCCGTATCGAAAAAGCGTATGCCCGCGCCATACGCCTTGCGCAGAAGCATTACGGCATATTCCTCGCTCACCCTCTGCACGGGGAGCGCACCGAAAGCATTTTTCGGGGAAACTATTCCCGTTTTTCCAAGTCTTACTGTAAGCATAATTTTAATCTCCTATATATTCAAATCGTTTAAATCTCTTTCCGTCGCGCTCTATTTCCTCTTCCCACATGGCCGCGGGGCGCACCCACACGCCGCCTTCGCCGTAAAGCGCGCGGTAAACAACCATTTCCTCAAGCGTTTCAGAGTGCTTTGCAACAAACAAAACCTCGTATTCGTTGCCCTTAAAGTGGCGGTATTTACCCGTTTTTATCATTCTGCATCTCCTTTTCAAGCCAAGCCATTATAAGGTTTACAATCTTCTCTTCGTGCGCGGGCGTAAGCTCCTTGCCCGCTTTTACCCTGTACCATTTTTCAAGGCAGCCGCGGCAGCAAGTAGCCGTGGCGTGCTGGGCAATAAAC
>JAFTNI010000104.1 GCA_017451975.1 Clostridia bacterium | reverse complement strand
GGGCTGACCGCCGCCGTTTACACAGCCGCCGGGGCAAGCCATGATTTCGATGAAGTCAACCTTAACTTCGCCTGCTTTAACCTTTTCAAGAAGCTCTTTTGCATTCTTCGTGCCGGAAGCAACAGCAACGTTTACAGTGATATCGCCGAGCTTGTATGTTGCATACTTGATGGGAGCAGTGCCGCGAACATCGGGGAGTTCAACCTTTTCAAGGTTTGTGCCGAGAATAGCGTTTGCAGCCGTACGGAGAGCAGCTTCCATAACGCCGCCCGTAGCACCGAAGATTTCGCCTGCACCGGAACGTGTTGCGAAGGGTGTATCGAATTCTTCATCGGGAAGAGCGCGGAAGTTAACGCCCGCTTTTTCGATCATTCTGGCAAGCTCGCGTGTTGTGATAGCATAGTCAACGTCGTAGATGCCTTCGCCTGCTGCGCACTGGCCGGGGCGTCTTACCTCAAACTTCTTCGCTGTGCAAGGAATTGCGGAAACGAATACGATGTCTGTGGGGTCGAGGCCGTGTTTGCGCGCATAGTATGTTTTATAAAGCGCACCGAACATCTGCTGGGGAGATTTGCAAGAGGAAAGGTTTTCTGTGAATTCGGGGAAATAATGTTCGCAGAACTTGATCCAGCCGGGGGAGCAAGATGTTATAAGGGGAAGGTTTTCGCCCTTTGTAAATCTTTCGATAAACTCGTGTGCTTCTTCGAGGATTGTCAGGTCTGCCGTTACGTTCATATCGTAAACACCGTCGAAGCCGAGGCGTTTGATAGCCGCAACCATTTTGCCTTCAACGTCTGTGCCGGGTTCATAGCCGAAGCATTCGCCTATAGTAGCACGAACAGAGGGAGCTGCGCAAATAGCAACGTGCTTTGTGGGGTCGTTGAGCGCTTCCCAGATAGGAGCTGTATCGTCTTTTTCATAGAGCGCGCCAACGGGGCAAGCAACTACGCACTGGCCGCAGCCGATGCAAGACGTTGCAGCGAGGGGCATTTCGAAAGCAGAGCCGATGTGTGTATCGAAGCCGCGGTCGAGCGCGGAAATAGCGCCGATGCCCTGCATATTCTTGCATGCGCCTACGCAGCGGCGGCAAAGAATACATTTATCGTTATCACGAACGATGAAAGGTGTGCTTTCATCCTTGGGCATATGCTGAACCTTGCCTGCGAAGTGGTCTTCGTTTTCTACACCGTAGTCACGGCAGAGCTTCTGGAGCTCGCAGCTCTGGCTTCTGATGCAGGAGAGGCATTTTCTTTCGTGTGTGGAAAGAACAAGCTCGAGGTTTGTCTTTCTCATTTTCTGAACTTTTTCTGTATTTGTGAAAACTTCCATTCCTTCTGTAACGGGAGTTACGCAAGCAGCCATAAGACCGCGCGCGCCTTTAACTTCAACAAGGCAAAGGCGGCAAGCGCCGATTTCGTTTACTTCTTTGAGGTAGCAAAGAGTGGGGATTTCCACACCGGCAACTCTTGCTGCATCGAGGATTGTGGAGTTCGCGGGAACGGAATATTCACGTCCGTTGATTTTTACGTTTACGTTATTCATTAGTTTATATCCTCCTCAATTAGCCTTTCTTAATAGCGCCGAACTTACATGTAGCTATGCAAGCGCCGCACTTGATACATTTAGCGGTATCAATAGTATGAGCTTCTCTAACTTTACCGGAGATAGCGCCAACGGGGCATTTTCTTGCGCACGCTGTGCATCCCTTACATTTATCTGCTTCGATAGAGAATGTGAGAAGGCGTTTGCAAGCGCCTGCGGGACATCTCTTATCCTTAACGTGTGCAACATATTCGTCGCGGAAGTAGCGGAGTGTGGAAAGAACGGGGTTGGGAGCTGTCTGGCCAAGGCCGCAGAGAGAAGCGGATTTGATGTAATCGCAAAGCTCTTCAAGGCGGTCGATATCTTCCATTTCGCCGTTGCCTTCCGTAATCTTTTCAAGAAGCTCGAGAAGGCGCATTGTGCCCGTACGGCAGGGTGTGCACTTACCGCAGGATTCGTCAACGGTAAATTCGAGGAAGAATTTAGCAATGTCAACCATGCAGTCTGTTTCGTCCATTACGATAAGACCGCCGGAGCCCATCATAGAGCCGATTGCAATAAGGTTATCGTAGTCGATAGGTGTATCGATGAGGTGTGCGGGAATGCAACCGCCGGAGGGGCCGCCCGTCTGAGCAGCTTTGAACTTCTTGCCGCCGGGGATACCGCCGCCGATTTCTTCGATAACCGTGCGGAGTGTTGTACCCATAGGAACTTCAACAAGACCTGTGTTTGTGATCTTACCGCCGAGCGCGAATACCTTCGTACCCTTGGAGCGTTCCGTACCCATGGATGTGAACCAATCAACACCCTTGAGAATGATCTGGGCAACGTTTGCGTATGTTTCTACGTTGTTGATGATAGTGGGCTGGCCGAAAAGACCTTTAACTGCGGGGAACGGAGGGCGGGGCTTGGGTTCGCCGCGCTTGCCTTCGATAGAAGCAAGGAGAGCCGTTTCTTCGCCGCATACGAATGCGCCTGCACCAAGGCGGATGTTCATATCAAAGCTGAAATCTGTGCCGAAAATGTTTTTGCCGAGCAAGCCGCGTTCGCGAGCCTGGTCGATAGCCTTCTGAAGACGTCTTACCGCGATGGGGTATTCCGCACGAACGTAAACGTAACCTTCGTCTGCGCCGATAGCGTAGCCTGCGATAGCCATTGCTTCAATTACAGCGTGGGGGTCACCTTCGAGGATGGAACGGTCCATAAACGCGCCGGGGTCGCCCTCGTCGCCGTTACAAACAACGTATTTCTTATCGGAAACGCTGTTTGCGGCAAACTGCCATTTGTTACCCGTGGGGAAGCCGCCGCCGCCTCTGCCGCGAAGACCGGAAGCCTTGATTGTATCGATAACGTCCTGGGGTGTCATTTCCGTGATTGCTTTTGCAAGAGCGGCATAGCCGTCTTTTGCTATGTATTCTTCAACGTTTTCAGGGTCGATAGCACCGCAGTTACGGAGCGCTACACGCTTCTGGCTCTTATAGAATCTTGTTTCCATAAGGGAGTGAACGTGCTTGCCTGTAACTTCGTCTGTATAAAGAAGGCGTTCTACAACGTTGCCGTTAACGAGGTGTTCATTTACGATTTCGGGAACGTCCTCAAGCTTAACTGCGGAATAGAATATACCTTCGGGGTAAACGATCATAATGGGGCCGAGCGCGCAAAGGCCGAAGCAACCTGTAAGAACAACCTTAACTTCGTCTGCAATGCCTGCTTTTTCAAGCTCGTTTTTCATGGACTCAGCGATCTTAACGCTGTTGCTGGATGTACAGCCTGTACCGCCGCAAATAAGAACGTGGATGCGTTCCTTCTGCTCTACCTTTTCGCCCTGGCGAATGGCAACTACGCTTTCCATTTTTTCTTTAATAGCGGCAAGTTCTGATATTTTCATAGTTTAATATCCTTTCTTGTAACTTATAGGTTTGCTTATCAATATTTAGCAAGTATGTCTTTAACTTCTGCGGGTTTGAGCTTGCCGTAAACGTCTTCGTTGATGGTGATAACGGGGGCAAGGCCGCAAGCACCGAGGCAACGTGTGGCGTCAACGCTGAATTTGCCGTCTGCGCTGGTTTCGCCGGGCTGTACGCCGAGAATTTCGCAGATTTTCTCCATAACAGGGCCCGCACCTTTTACGTAGCAAGCCGTGCCGAGGCAAACGGAAATTGCCACCTGACCCTTCGGGTTAAGAGAAAACTGGGAATAGAATGTTGCAACGCCGTAGATTTCTGCAAGCGAAACACCTGTTTTGATAGAGATCATCTTCTGAACTTCTATGGGAAGATAGCCGTAGATCTCCTGCGCATCCTGAAGAATACGCATGATAGCACCCTCGTCTTTGCCGTATTTGGCAATAACGGCGTCGAGCTTCTGCTCCTGCTCGGGCGTGCCGGTGAATGTCACCGTAGTCATTTTCTTTTTCATTTTTGAAACTCCCTCCTTAAACGGATTTAATGCCATGCACGACGTTTTTTATGTATCGGGCACGGCGCATAAAATAATAGATATATTATATCACATTATTTTGTAAAATTCCATATATTTTTTCAAAATAGCATACAAATTTTTGCATCATTTTTCATCTATTTTGCACATCATTAAGCCATAAATTACCTTTTTTATTTTTATTTATAAGCTGTTTTTTCTCTTTCCGTATAGCGAAAAAATAGGCTTTTTCAAAAAAATTTCATCAAAAATCAAACTTTTTTCGAAAAAACTATTGATTTTTTGGTTTTTATAAGTTATAATCATTTCAAAAAGTGTCCCATTTGGCACACTTTCGGAGATGTATAAAATGGACGAAAGAATAACGGAAGAAATGAAAGAGCGCTTTCTTTCCTCGTTCCTCTTTGCGGGGCTTCCCCGCCCCGGGCAGGAAACAGAGGAGGAAATGCTGGCAAAAACAGAGTTTTTCGCAAAAGGAGAATGCGTTTATAAAAGCGACCGATTCTATAGCGCGCTCGGCGTTATAGTAAGCGGCACCGTGCGCGTTACAACGTCAGACGGTGAAAACCGCGTTATACTGCGCGATATGTCTGCGGGTGAAACATTCGGCGCCGCCGCCCTTTTCGGCGCGGGCGAATACTACGTCAGCACAATCCACGCACAAAGCGCGTGCGCCGTGGTTTTTATAGACGAAAAAACGCTTGAAAAGCTTTTCATGCTCTACCCGCAAGCCGCCCGCAATTACATTTCCTTTCTTTCCTCGAAAATACGTTACCTCAACCGCAAAATAGCAGAGCTTTCGCTTCACGGGGCGGGCGCGCGCCTGCTGGGCTATATGAAGCAGCACGCGGGCACAGGCGGCGAGGTCGATATGCCCTCCAGTATGTCGGCGCTTGCAAAAACGCTCGGCATAGGGCGCTCGAGCCTTTACCGTGCGTTTGAAAAGCTGGAAGCCGAGGGGCTCATTTCGAAGAACGAAAATATCTGGATAATAAAAGGAGAAAACACATTATGAAAATCACAAAAATTATTGCTCTCGTGCTTGCGCTCGCGCTTTCCGTTCTGTCTTTTGCCTCCTGCGGCGATACAAGCACATCTACCTCCGCAACCTCCGGCACAGGCGCAAGCGGCAACGCAACAACGGGCACAAGCAGCTCCACCACGGGCAGCACAAATAAGCCCGCAGATACAAAGCCCGCAAACGTATACGTTATAAGCGGCCCCACGGGCGTAGGCGCTGTTTCCATGATGGAAAAGAGCGCAAACGGCCAGACAGAGGGCAAATATAATTTCGTTCTCGCAGAAAACCAGATGAAGGCTCAGGCAGCTTTCCTCAACGGCGAAGCAGATATAGTTGCTATGCCCACAAACATGGCGGCAGCCCTTCTCAATAAGGGAGAAGACGTTGTTATCCTCGCGGCAAACACGCTCGGCGTGCTCTATATCATGGACGCTACGGGCACGGTAACAAACATCAAGGATCTTGAAGGCAAGACAATCACGGCTACGGGCCAGGGCTCCAACCCCGAATATATTCTCAAATACGTTCTTGAGCAGAACGGTGTTAAAAACGTAACCATCAACTTTATGGACGACGGCGCGGCTATTTCCGCGGCAATGGTAAGCGGCTCTGTTGAAATCGCAATGCTTCCCCAGCCCGTTGCAACGGCAACGACAATTCAGGGCAACAAAGCGGGCAAAACAATCAAACCCGTTATCGATATGAACGCAGAATGGGAAAAGATTGCAGAAGGCACAGACAGCGCGCTTATGATGGGTTGCGTTGTTACAACAAAAGCATACCTCGATGCAAACAAGGATAAGGTTGACCTCTTCCTCAAGGAATACAAGGCTTCTATCGAAGCAGTTAAAGCAGACGTAGACACAGCGGCGGCTCTTTGCGAAAAGCACGGCATTATCGCAAAAGCGGCTATTGCAAAGCAGGCTATTCCGAAGTGCAACATCACGTTCGCAACGGGCGCCTCTATGAAAGCGAGCCTCACGGGCTACTTCACGGTGCTCCACACGGCTAACCCCGCCTCTATCGGCGGCAAAATGCCCGCGGACGGCCTTTTCTACATGGGCTATGAAGGCTAATCTTTTAAAAATACTCAAGGCGGCACTCGTTGCCGCCTTTTGGGTAGGTATATGGTTTGCCGTGAGCTTGTACGTTAACCGCGAAATACTCGTGCCCTCGCCCGTGAAAACTCTGGAAACACTCGCCGCACTCGCCGCCACGGAAAAATTCCGCACGGCTATTGTGCGCTCACTCTTCCGCATACTGGCGGGCTTTCTGCTTGCGCTGGTTTTCGGCTGTTTGGGCGCGGTGCTTTCCTACCGCTTCAGGTTTTTCGAAGGGCTCTTCGCGCCGCTTCTCGGCCTTGTGCGCGCCATTCCCGTGGCATCCTTCATAATACTTGCGCTTGTATGGATAAAAACAGATACCCTGCCCATATTCATTTCGTTTTTTATGGTGCTGCCGATAATCTGGGATAATATGCTGCACGGTATGCGCGGCGTAGATAAAGCGGCGCTGGAAGCCGCCGCCGTAGACGGCGCGGGCAAATGGGGGCAGATATTCTTCATAGTGCTGCCAAACCTTGCGCCCGCCTTCCTTTCCTCGGCGGTAACAGGGCTTGGCTTCGCCTGGAAATCGGGCATAGCCGCAGAGGTCATCTGCCGCCCGCCCGAAAGCCTTGGCAATATGCTCGCAAGCGCCAAAAACTACTTAGAGTCAGCAGAGGTATTTGCCATAACAGCCACCATCATTGTGCTGAGCCTTATATTTGAAACATTGCTCAAAGCGCTATACCGCGCATGGGCGAAAAAGCACGAAATTTATTAAAATTTATATTTTTGCAGAAAAACAAGCGCAAGGCTTGTTTTTCTGTTGACACCGCGCGCGTATGTGTGGTAAAATATAAAGGTAAAATACATTTTATGTAAAATTTGAAAGGACGGTACGTTTTATGAAAATTTTGCTTACGGGCGGCGCGGGCTACATCGGCTCCCATACCGCCATTGAACTTATGGACGCAGGCTACGAAATCGTTATCGCAGATAACTTTTCCAACAGCAAGCCCGAATCTATCAAAAGAATAAAGAAAATTTCCGGAAAGGAATTCCCTTTCTATGAAATAGACGTTGCAGATAAAGCAGCGCTTACCGGGGTTTTCGCAAATGAAGAAATAGGCGCGGTTATCCAATTCGCAGGCTACAAGGCTGTTGGCGAATCTGTGGCAAAGCCTATCGAATATTACAGAAACAACCTCGATTCCACGCTCACGCTCCTTGAGGTTATGAAGGCGTTCGGTTGCAAAAACCTCATCTTCTCCTCCTCTGCCACGGTTTACGGCGCGCCCGACGAAGTGCCGATAAAAGAAACCGCCGTTGTTGGCAGATGCACAAACCCCTATGGCTGGACAAAATATATGATCGAGCGCATTCTCGAGGGCGTTTGTATGGCAGACCCCGCATTTTCCGCGGTTATACTCCGCTATTTCAACCCTGTCGGCGCTCACGTTTCTGGCCTTATCGGTGAGGACCCCCAGGGTATTCCGAATAACCTCATGCCCTATATTTCCCAGGTTGCTGTAGGCAAGCTCCCCCAGCTCGGCGTTTTCGGTGACGACTACCCCACGAAGGACGGCACGGGCGTGCGCGATTACATTCACGTTGTTGACCTTGCAAAAGGCCACGTTGCCGCCGCGCGCTACATCGAAAAGAACGACGGCCTTGAGGTGTTCAACCTCGGCACAAGCGTTGGCTATAGCGTGCTTGATATGGTTCACGCATTTGAAGAAGCAAACGGCATAAAAATCAACTACCGCATTGCCGCTCGCCGCCCCGGCGACATTGCAGAATGCTTTGCAGATGCAACGAAGGCAAAAGAAAAGCTCGGCTGGCAGGCAGAGCTCGGCATCGTTGATATGTGCCGCGATACATGGAGATGGCAGAAAAACAACCCCAACGGTTACGATGATTAACAAACCAAAACGGCTCTCGCACGAGAGCCGTTTTAGTTTTGCCTTGTTAGTAACCCATTTTTGCGGGACGGAAAACCCGTACCCTACGGTGGTGTAAAAATCTCAGCCGTATTCGTAGGGGCGAACTGTGTTCGCCCGCCCCTATGGCTTCCCCTCGCATAAGCGTTAGGGGAAGCTGGCACGCATAAGCGTGACTGATGAGGTGTACCATCGCTTTTAAATTAAAATTTTCACTTTTGCAATAGTAACGAAAGAACACCTCATCCACCGCAAACCGAGAACCCCAAACGATGCTTCGCATCATTTGAGGACCCCGTGCGGTCCCCCTTCCCCTACTAAGAGGGGAAGGCTTGGTGCCACCTCCGCGGTCATCTT
>JAFTNI010000103.1 GCA_017451975.1 Clostridia bacterium | reverse complement strand
TGTCTGTAAGCTCTATGCGGCGCGCACTGCCTATAACGTTTTCGGTTGCGGCGTTTTCGGGCTGAACATTGTATACCATATTCATGGTATAACCGCCTATAGTAGTTAACGTTTGGCAATATTCACGGTATTTTTCAATCCCCCATTCGCGCCTGTTTTCAAAATTATAGTCGGTTATATAAAATTCATCTGTGGAAGCCCCTGACATATTCCAGTATATTTCATTTTCGGTGTATTTAACGATATGCGCTATGCCCGAAACGGGCTCCGCGCTTATTTTTTCAAGTTTCTTGGTTTTTAAGTTATATCTGTACATATACCATACGCGCCCCGTCAGCATACCTGTATCATCGTAAACAGGTTCTCTGTCGGAAAAATAGGCGTTATCTCCTATAGTATAAACGTACTCCCAGGCAACGCCTTCGCGTACCTCTTCAACAGTGTTTTTTTCGATGTCGTAAACGTATCTGCTCCCTATAAACACGTATTTATCGGTAATCATCGCTTTTTCAACGTTTGTGGCAATGCACCCTTCTCTATGCTCGCAAAGCGGGTCGGGGCAAGCCACAGAAACCGTGCGCGAAACGAGATCGTAGCGCTTCAGCACGCTACCGTCAAGCTGGAAAATAAATCTATCGTTTACAAAAGTACTCTCAGGTGGTTCTTCTCCCTTGTATTCTGGCAATTCTTGCTCAACGCACGATATAAGCGGCAAGGCAAGAGCCGCGATAATAAGTATAATCGAAATAAATTTTTTCATAAAAACCTCCGTTTTTGTTTCTTCATAAGTATATAACAAACGAGAACGGCATTTTGTTTCAGAAAAAAAAGAAAAATTGCAAAAACTTGCAATTTTTCTTTTTATTCATCCTTCGATCCTTATCACGCCGAGAGGCTCGCTACCGTTCAGGATATACGTGTAATCCTGAATACGGAAAGTAAATTCCTCTGCGCTTGGGTTTATCCAAATTTTATAAACTATCTCGCGCCCGCCGTCGCTTACATATTTTGCGCTCATATGGGCGGTGGCATCGTCGGGCATCCGCACGGTAGCCTTGCAGGAGGTGACAAGCGTTCCCTCGGCATAGTCTATTTTCCGCGTAAGATAAACGTAGCCGCCCTCGCGCCGCACGTCCGTGAGCCTGTCGCGGTATCCGTCAAGTGTAATAAGCGGTATGCAAAGCTCCAGCGACTCGCCGTCCTGCGGCACGGGAATTCTTCGGTCGCCTTCCGAGCCGAGATATTTTGAAATCTCGACCTCATTTATCTCGATCTTCGTAACGCTTCCGTAAAGCTCGCCCTTGCAAACGTAGAAGGAAGAACCCTCGGGGTTAAAGCCGCCCTTCACCTCGCCCTTGTCATTGTATATGTTAAAATCCGTAACGGCAAGGCGCGTGTTTTCGGGGAGGTTTACGTCGAGCTTGAAAATTTTATTGGCAGAGTCGGCAGGCAGCATTTTCAGCATCATTCCCTCCACCACGGGCCAATCGGAAAGCAGCTTATAGCTTTTATCCGTCATATTTTTAAGCGTGACCGAGTCCCTATATTCGTTATTGAAATAATCCTTATAGGAAAGCGTTATTTCATAGCTTTCAAGCGAAACACTTGCACTCGCCGTGTAGAAACGCAGGTTGTTTCTGTACCATTCCTCCTCCACGGTAAGCTCAAGCTCGCGCCCGTCTGCAAAAACGGAAAGAAAGCCTATGTGGGAATAGAATTTGGAATTTATCTGTATGTAAAGCTTGCCCTCGCCCTCGTTTTCCACGTAGGAAATTCCCGTGACGTCAAGCTTTTTGAGCGTTATAGGCTCGTCCGTGCCGTATATCACGGTATCGCTCCCCGAAACTATGCCGACATTCGGTATAAATCTGAACGTTTGGTAAATAAGCATACCGCAGCCGACAATGGTAATAAGCGCGAGTATTATCAAAATTACGGCAAGCGGCAATGGTATCCTGCGGCGGCAGGGGGCAAAATTTAAAGCTTCGTTTTCGCCGTAGAACGCCCTTTCGATATTTTTTCTGTGCCTTCGTGAAAAAACGTGTGCGCTTTTATGTAAGCCGAGCTCGCGCGAGTTATCGGCCTCAATTTCGGAAAGTAACTTTTTTATCTCAACATTATTCATTGCCCGTACCTCCCGAAATCTTATTTTTCAAAAGTTTTTTGCCGCGCATAAGGCGCACGCGCACGGTGCTTTCCGATATGCCGAGCATCGCGGAAATTTCAAGATTTGCATACCCGTAAAGATATTTCATAAGAATAACGTCGCGGTAGATAGGCTCAAGCTCGCGTATCTTCGCAAGAAGCTCGCCGTACGCCTCCGTGCTCAAAAAATATTCCTCCGGCGATTCCTCGCGGTAAAGCTCGTTTTCCGCTTCTTCGTCGAAGCTTACGGCAATATGAGATTTATTGTAGTTGTATTTATTAAGCGCAACATTCCGCACTATTATCATAACGAGCGAGCGCGTTTTTTCGCTCGCCTCGGAATCGAATTTTGAAATGTTGTTTATTATTTTATAGACCGCGTCCATAACGGCATCCTCTGCGTCGGCAGAGTTTTTCAGTATAGAGTACGCCACGCCGTACATCGCTTTTTTGTGTTTTTTATATATGGCTTCTGCCAGATCTCGCTCGGCTTTGTCTTCGAGCAAATTAAAAATCGCCAGCATAGCGCACTCCTCCTCACACACGTTTGTACGGAATATTATAGCACAGAGGCGGAAGATAGTCAATAACCCTCCAGCGTAACTTCGGGTTACTTTCGGAGGGTTATCGTGTATTATTTTATCTCGTTATATTTGAAAGTATCATCGGGTCTTTTATCTTGCCGTCCTCCGCAAACAGAAGAACCTTGGATATAATTTCGGCTGTTTTGGGGTCGTCATCCACAAACGGCAGGAATATCTTGCCTCTGTGCTGTGAGTGCACGGGGAGCACGGGTATCATCGCGCCGCCTATCTGGTGCACAACACCGCTTCCCAGGTGAACCGAATATTCCGCAAGCTTGCCGTTTATTATAGCATAGTGCCCTTCTATCTTTACGTTTGCTATGCGGAACATA
>JAFTNI010000102.1 GCA_017451975.1 Clostridia bacterium | reverse complement strand
TGCGAAACAGAGGGCGGCTACCTCAAGAAGGTTACGGAAATGACGAAAATCTGCTCCGACGGCAGCTATGAAAAAGACGGATACAGATATACGTTCACAAAGGACGTTCCCGTTTCTATGAACCTTTGGGGGCTTACACCCGATATTTTCGATATTCTCGAAGAAGAATTTACCGCTTTCCTTGCGAATGCAGACCTTATGAAGGATGAATTTTTCATTCCCTCCGTAATTTCCAAGGCGCTTGAAACAGGCAAAGCAACTGTAAAAGTATTTAAAAATGCAGATAAATGGTACGGTATCACATACCGCGAGGACCTCGCAGAGGTAAAAGAAGCAATAGGTGGGTACGTTAACGATGGATTATATGAAGGAATTTAAATCTGTTTGCGAAAAATTCGCGCTTAAGGGAAGTGTGCTTTCTGTAGAGCCTTACGGCGAAGGCCACATTAACCTCACACTGCTTGTGACGACAGATGAAAAGCGTTACATAATGCAGAAAATGAACACAAACGTTTTCCCCGATACAGAGGGGCTTATGGCGAACATCTGCGCCGTTACCGAATACCTCGCGGGAAAGGGAGTGGAAACGCTTTGCATTATTCCCACGCTCGACGGCAAGAGCTACTATGCCGACGAAAGCGGAAAATACCGCGTTTACGATTTTATCGAAAACACGGTAACGTACCAGAAGGTTGCCAATAAAGAGGTTTTCAAAAACTCCGGCGCGGCTTTCGGTGAATTTCAGAACCACCTTGCAGGCTTCGACGCTTCCGTGCTTACGGAGGTTATAGCGCGCTTCCACGACACGCCGAACCGCTTTGAAAACTTCAAAAAAGCGCTTGAAGCAGATGCTTTCGGCAGAGCAAAGGATTGCGCACCCGAAATTGACTTCGTGCTTGCGCACAAGGATACCTTTGCAAAGGTTATGGAAGGGCTTGCCGACGGCACGATTCCGCTTCGCGTAACACACAACGATACAAAGCTCAACAACATTCTTATGGATGATAAAACGGATATGGCGCGCGCGGTTATCGACCTCGACACGATAATGCCGGGCTCCATGCTCTTTGACTTTGGCGATTCCATTCGCTTCGGTGCTTCCACGGCAGCAGAGGACGAAAAGGATCTTACAAAGGTTCACTTCGATATAGAGCTTTTCCGCGCTTATGCAGAAGGCTATTGCGGCGCAGTAAAGGCGAGCATAACGGAAAAGGAAGCAGAGCTTCTTCCTTACGGCGCTTACCTTATGACGGTGGAATGCGGTATGCGCTTCCTTACAGACTACCTTTCGGGCGATACGTATTTTGCAACAAAATACGAGGGCCACAACCTTGTAAGATGCAGAACACAGCTTAAGCTTGCGGGCGAAATAGAAGCAAGCTTCGGCGCAATGGGCGAAATTGTAAAAGAAATACTTGCATAACGGTATATAGAGAAGAAAACGGCGGAAACGCCGTTTTCTTTTTTGCGGTCTGCAAACGGTGCGTACCCGTAATCAAATCAATTAGCGCTTTTGTTTTGCGGTATTGATTTTTTTTACGGAATAGTGTATACTGTATTTGATTGAGAGGGATTTAAATGAAAGTAGCGGTTATCGGTTCGCGCGGGCTTATCGTGCGCGACCTTGAAAATTATTTGCCCGAGGAAACAACGGAAATTGTTTCGGGCGGGGCGCGCGGCGTGGACACGAGCGCGCGCTTCTATGCAAACAGGCGTGGGCTTAAGCTTACGGAGTTTTTGCCGGATTACGAGCAGTACGGCAAAATCGCACCGCTTATGCGCAACCTGGAAATAATAGATTATGCCGATGAGGTTTTTGCTTTTTGGGACGGTGTTTCGCGCGGTACGAAGTACGTTATAGAAAATTGCCGCAGAAAAAAGAAAAAAGTTCACGTTTTTATGCTGAAAAAGCTGGATGAAAACGATTTTTAGGCTTAAAATGCAGAATTTGCGGTTTTAATGTTGCTTTTTTCTGCGTAATGTGGCATAATAAAAAAATCAAACGGCGTTTTGATGATAATACATAATTTAAAGGAGATTTCTCAAGTGGAACAGAAAAGAAGTTCTTTCACGGGAAAGCTCGGGTTTATCCTTGCCGCGGCGGGCTCTGCTGTCGGTCTTGGCAACCTTTGGCGTTTCCCCTACCTCGCTGCACAGTACGGCGGCGGTATTTTCCTGCTTGTCTACCTTATTCTTGCCGTAACCTTCGGCTTTGCGCTCATGGTTGCGGAAATTGCAATAGGCAGAAAAACAGGCTTAAGCGCGATAGGCGCATTCAAAGCACTCGATAAAAGATTTGGCTTTCTCGGCTACATTGCCGCGATAGTACCGATAATTATTTTGCCTTACTATTCCGTTATCGGCGGCTGGGTAACAAAATACCTTTTCACGTTTGTCACGGGCGGCGGCTCTGCGGCGGCGGGCGACGATTTCTTCGGCGGCTTTATCGGCTCTGTGGGCGAACCTCTTCTTTGGTTTGCAATTTTCATAGGCGTAACGGCTGTAGTAGTTCTCCTCGGCGTTGAAAAGGGTATAGAGAAGGTTAGCAAAATTATGATGCCCGTTCTCGTTGTGCTCACAGTCGGCATTGCTGTTTATTCGCTCACACTTCCCGATGCCATAGACGGTCTTATCTACTACGTTAAGCCCGATTTTTCCAAGTTTTCGGGCACGACTGTGCTTGCGGCTATGGGTCAACTTTTCTCCTCTATGTCTCGTGCTATGGGTATTATGATAACGTACGGCTCTTACATGAAAAAGGACGTACATATTGAATCCTCCACACGTCAGATAGAGTTTTTCGATACGGGTATCGCGTTCTTCGCGGGTCTTATGATCATTCCTGCTATATTCTCCTTCTACCATGGCGACGAGGCGGCTATCGACGCGAACCTTACCAAAGGGCCCGGCCTTATGTTCGTAATGCTCCCGAAGGTGTTCGATAAAATGCTCGGCGGCGACGTTGTTGGCGCGCTCTTCTTCATTCTCGTGCTTTTCGCGGCGCTCACTTCTTCCATTTCTCTTATGGAAACGGTCGTTTCCATCTTTATGGATAAGCTCAAGGTCGGCAGAAAAACGGCTTGTCTCATCGTACTCGGCGTAAGCCTTCTTATCGGCGTTCCTTCCTCGCTCGGCAACGGCGTTTGGAGCAATGTCAAGATCATCGGCATGGACTTCCTCACGTTCTTCGACTTTATCACGAACAACGTGATAATGCCCGTTGTTGCGTTTGTAACGTGCATACTCGTAGGCTACGTTATTAAACCGAAGGCGATCATCGAAGAGGTTGAAACAAACGGTAAATTCACGGGCAAAAAGCTCTTTACGGTTGTTATAAAATACATAGCTCCCGTTTGCATCGTTGCAATTCTCGTGTTCTCCGTGCTTGAGGGCCTCGGCGTTATCAAAGTTTAAGATTTAATTAAGAAAACAGGGTTTGAATTGACAAACCCTGTTTTTTGTGTGATAATGAATGTATAACGGAGGTGCGGTATGGACTTTTTAATAGAATTTGTAGGCGAGCTATTTATAGAATTATGGGGATTGTGCGCGGAAAAGATGTGGGACCCGAGCAGATCGCGCGCAAAAAGAATTATCTTCTTTTTGCTTTGCTATATACCTCTTGCGGCGCTTCTTTCTCTTTTCGGCGTGCTGGCATATGAAAGAACGAATATTTTCCGCATAGCCGTTGCGTATGCGTTTTTTGCGCTTGCGATTTTCTTGTTCTTTTTTCTAGGCAGAAGGGCGTGGCTTGGCAGAGAACCCAAAGCGCCGAAGGCCGTGGAAAAAGCGGAAGAGCGCGTGGACAACTTTTTTATAGCCTATAAAAACACGCTGAAAGACAGAAACGCGCCGCTTAAAACGAGAATTGCGCTTTTTTCCTTGATGTTTGCGCCGCTTTTTGCGCTTGCGATTTTCTTTATCGTGGCTGTGGAGGAACTATTTTGGCTTGGCTGCATTGGGCTTGTGGCGTTTACCGTTTGTGCCTTGATTTGGGCAGAACGCATTTTCGGCAAGAAAAAATAATATAGAGGTGCTATGGATTTTATTTTTGAAGTATTGCTTGAGCTTATAGGTGCCGCCGTAAAGCCGTTTAAAGACAAGGAAACGCCGCTTATAGAAAAGATTATAATAGGTTTTCTTTTCATACTCCCCGCTGTTGCGGTGATAATTCTGATAGTTTTATATGCATAGTAAAAGCACGACTTTGAATTTTCAAAGCCGTGCTTTATTTTAATGTACTTTTTTGAAGTTGCCCATAGTTTCGTTCACGGCGGAAACATAGGCGAAGGTTTCGGGGTATTCGCTCACGATTTCCTGGAATTTTGCTATCTGGTGCTTATTTATAACGCAAATGATTAGGTGCTTATCTGTATTGGAGTACATTCCTTTGGCGTCGATAATAGTAACGCCGTGGCGAAGCTCACGCATAAGGCGCTCGGAAATTTCCTCGGAATATTGATGAGATGTGATTACCTCGAATTTTATTGCGGATTTTGCGCCTTTAAGTATTTTATCGCTCACCGTGGAGGAAATAAAGCAGTAGATTATGCAAAGTATAACGGGTTCTGCGTTAAGCCCGTAAACGAAATAAGAGAAAAATGCTACCGTTACGTTGAGCATAAAAATTATCCAGACAAGGCTTATGTGCGGCTTCCATTTGCGCACGAGCGCGGCTATAATATCCGTGCCGCCCGTAGAACCGCCTATTTTAAGAGTGATGCCGTAAACAAAGCCGTTTATCGTTGCGGCGGCGATGGGGGCAAGTATAGTGCTTGTGCCTGTGTCGGTATAATATGCAAGCTCGGAAATAAAGGGCATTTCCTTTACAACGAGCAGGAAAACAGAGAAAACAAGAACGAATATGCCCGAGCGGAGCGCAAACTTTTTATCTACGAAAATAAAAGCGAGCACTGCAAGCGGTATATTGATAATGAGCGATATGTAGCCTACGTTTACGTCGAAAACGTATTGAATCATTGTAGCAACGCCGTTTATGCCCGAGGGCGCAAAGGAGTTGCGGAAGATAAAAATTTCAAAGTTAATTGCCATAAGCAAAGCAAGGGAGATAAGTATTACATAATCCCGTGCGATTTTAAGCGTTTTTTTTCGCTTCGATTGAAGTGGTTGCGTTTGTGTTGACTGAACCGTATTCATAAATGCATCCTTTCGCGTTAATTATTTCATTGCTTGTATTTTTATTTTACCATTTTTGCACGGTATTGTCAAGGAAGAAAGGGAATATGAGAACATCCCCTTGCGTATTTACCGCAAGGGGATGCAGTTATTTCACTAGTTCCGAAAAGACCTTACAAAATACCTCTGCTTCCTTTTCTGTGTTGAATGCGGAAAAGGAAAGGCGAAGGGCATCGCCGCCCGTGCCGAGCGCCCCGTGAGCAAGCGGGGCGCAGTGCATTCCCGCGCGCGTGCATATGCCGCGCGCGGAAAGGCGCGAGGCAAGCTCTGAAGCGCTTGCGCCATCTGCGTTCAAAAGCAGGGTAGAGCCTGCTTTTTCATGCGGCAGGTAGATTTTTACGCACTCGTTTTCGGAAAGAAAACGGCGTATTTTTTCGCTTATTGCGCTTTCGTGCGCGCGTATTTTCTCTATGCCCAGCTTTTTTACAAAGCGCACGCCCTCGCAAAGCCCCGCTATGGCAGGGGCAGGCAGCGTGCCCGCCTCGAAGCTTTCGGGCGGCGTTCTGCCCATTTCCGCATTCGCGGAGTTTATGCCGTTGCCGCCGAAAGCCATGGGCGAAAGGCGCGCAAAATCGAAATCGTCTGCAAAAAGGCAAAATCCCGTGCCCTGCGGGCCGTAGAGCCCCTTGTGCCCGGGCGCGCAGATTATGCCCGCGCCGTCGCGCATATCCACGGGGTAAATGCCCGCGCTTTGCGAAACGTCTGCTATATGCAAAATTCCGTGTTCGCGGCAGAAGCGCGATA
>JAFTNI010000101.1 GCA_017451975.1 Clostridia bacterium | reverse complement strand
TTTGTTTGACTTTGTCAATCAATCATAAATCTTTGTTGTTCAATTTTCAAGGACCGTTTGCACTGCCGTTTCCTCAACAGCGCTCCACTAGTATAGCACACACTTCCCATTTTGTCAACACTTTTTTTGAAATTTTTTTAAGTTTTTTTCGCTTTGTTGATTTTATGCAATATGTTATTCAAAACGCAACCACCAAGATGTGCAACTTTACCATGATTTTCCGCACAAATCCACGAAAAACAAGCAGAAAAAGCGAAAACCAAAGAAAAACTTTTGCAAATTTCAAAATGTTTTTTACAAAAGTTTTTAATTTTTATTGGGAATTAAACGGCATAAAAATATGTTTATACTTGATTTTTCATACCGAAAATATTATAATATAAACATAATATTACCCAATAAGAAAGGATATAGTTATGAAAAAATATCTCATTCCCGAAAGCGGCAACTTCTATAAAGCCAATTTGCACTGCCACTCCACGGTATCAGACGGCAAGCTTACCCCTGCCGAGCTCAAAAAAATATATATGGAAAAGGGTTATTCCATTATTGCATATACCGACCACGACGTTATGCTGCCACACTTTGAACTGCAGGACGAAAAATTCCTTCCCCTTACCGGTTTCGAAATGGAATTCAACGAATGGGGCAAAAACGATTTTTCCGTAACCAAAACGGCGCACCTTTGCTTTATTGCGCTTTCGCCCGAGCAGCGCAAACAGCCCAACAAGCCCCACGCGGGATATATTTTCGGCGGCGGCAAGGATTACGTTCACCTCGTTGAATATTACGACGAACCAGTTTTCTACCGCAACTACACGCCCGAGAAAATCAACACTGCAATTAAAAACGCAAAGGAAAAAGGCTTTTTCGTGACGTACAACCACCCCATCTGGTCGCTCGAAAACCGTGAAAACTACCTTGCATACGAGGGTATGGACGCAATGGAGATATGCAACTACGGTTGCATCGTCTGCGGCTACAACGATTACGTGCCGCAGATTTACGATGAAATGCTGCAAAGCGGCAAGAGAATTTTCTGCATAGCTACCGACGATAACCACAACCTCGGCCCTGTTGGCACGCGCAAATTCGATTCCTTCGGCGGGTTTACAATGATAAAAGCTGAAAAACTTGAATACGAAACCATAACAAAAGCGCTTACAGACGGTCATTTCTACGCTTCGCAAGGCCCTGAAATACATTCACTTTGGTTTGAGGACGGCAAAATTCACATCACCTGCTCCCCTGCCGACAGAGTTTACATCAGTACAGGCAGAAGACGCGCAGTTTGCGAATACGCAGAAAACGGCAAGCTCCTTACAGAAGTTACCTTCCGCGTTGACCCGAACGACGTATATGTGCGCATAACCGTCATCGACGAAAAAGGCTACCCCGCAAACACAAACGCATATTTTACAGACGAGCTTTTCGATTGAGATATAATGAAAAAGAACCACCGCACGGTGGTACAAATCGCAATCAATTGGCTCGCATCACACAATTTATACCGATGCAAACAAATAATGAACCCCGACAAATTTTTTGGGGTTCATTATTGTTTACTTAGAAATTATTGAACACTCTTTTTTATTGTTTCTATAATTTCTTTTTCTGCTTCTTTCCCATAAGCATAAAGAGTAAAAGTGATTTTGGTATTGTTTCTTAATTTTAATGTGTGGAAATAACAGTCACCAGTAATAATTTTATCACCTTTATAGAACTTACTTTCGACAGAAACAATTTCATTTATTTTTATAATCGTTCTTTCCGGAACCGTTTTACCGTTATTACTTGCACCTCTTGGTAAAACGATTTCAAAATCATCTATTGTTAGCCATCTGCTCCTTTCGGCAAAATAAATGCAGAGAAAAAGAATACTCATCATAGCGCCAAGCATAGTAAGCCCAAACCCGACATCAGAAAGTTTAACAACCATAAGAACAACGCCAATCGTTAGCATAAATATGCTGATTATGGTTAAAAAAGCAATCCATTTTGTTGCACGAGATAAATACTTTTTCATTAATATATCCCCCCGCCATACGACATTACAATCATTATGAGGTTCTTTTTTGTTCCTCAATTTTCCTCGAAGCAATCGTATGCTTCGAGCATTTGCTTGCCTATCTTATAAAGGTATTTTTCCGCTTCCTGGCGAAGGCTTGCGGGCATTTTGCGAAGCTTAGTTTGCTCCTTGCCGTCCTTCACAAACGGAATAACACTGCGCCAAACAGGGGAATCCGCTTCAAAGTTGAACGTGCCTTTATAGCCTATTTCAAGAAGTGCCGTAATAACCGCATCGAAATTCACGTTTCCGTAGTACGGGGGCTGGTGCAGGTCGCAGTTTGGTGTCTGCTTGCCGCCGAAGTTATCGTGAATGTGCAAGCCTTCAAGGCGAGAGCCGAGCTTTTTGAGCTCCACGTACTGGTCGAGGTCGCAAAGGTTTGCGTGGCCCGTATCCCAGCAAACAGCGAAAAGCGGATGGTTTATGCGGTCGAGAAGCTCGTTAAGGTCGTCTGCCGTGGACATATGAATGCCGTCTACCTTCCAGCCCGTGTTTTCAATAAGGAGCTTCGTGCCGTATTTCTCCGCATAAGGAATGAGCGCGCGGAAAATTTCAACGCTCTTTTCCATATATTCCTCGCGCGACATAGGTGTCACCTCAATGCCGGCATGGAGTGTGATGGAAGGCACGCCTATTTTACCCGCAAGATCGATGGAAAGCGGAGTTTTTTTGAAGTAGAAAGCGCTGCCGTCCTCACCCATGGAGTTGCCGAAAGGCTCGTGGCTCTGCACGGGAATAAGCTCAAGCTTATCGAGAATGCGCTTATATTCATCGGCAAGTGCATCGTTGCTCTCTGTAAAATAGCGCGAGCCTGCGTTATAGCGCGACCAGAAAGAAAGGTCTACGTATTTGAAGCCCGCATTTTTTAGGTGAAGAAAAGAAGAATATTCGTCACCATTGTAAAAATGCAAAATAGGGCCATTTGTCTGGGAAATTTTCATAAAGCAAAATCCTCCTGAATTTATTATACTGTATACAGTATAACATTTTCAGGAGGATTAGTCAAGATGGGGATTTGCGAGAGGAAGAAATCCCTCTCCTCGTTTCATTTTCAAGCAATTGTAGGGACCGGCGTCCCCGACGGTCCGTTTCTCGCGAAGGTATGTAAAAAATTAGTTTACGCTATGGAAGCATCCTCATCTGTCGCCTGATGGCGACACCTTCCCCTGCTTGGGGAAGGCTATTTATACTTCTATTTCCACTTTGACGTTTCCCTTTTCAACCGCTACGAGCTTCACCCCGGGAAAGCGCTTCATAATTTCCATAATGTCGGCTAAATCGGGCGAGGTGGTTATTCTGATTCTGACATTTTCGCCGCCAACAAAAATTTCACGAGTAGTGCAGGGAGAAAACCTACCTTCTCCTATATTATAGGCATTCATATCCCCGCACCTCACACTGCAAACAAAGCCCTCCTCGGTAAATTCTTCCTTAATCACACCGTTTTCATAAATTCTTATTTTCATAGTGCTCCACCGATACAACAACCTTTGAGTTGGAGTTGCTGTCTGCTATATCTACAATAGTGCCCGTAAAATCATCTCCAAGGTTTTTGAATATTTCCCCGATCGAATCGCCTTTATTGCCAAACATACCCGTAACGCCCTTCAAGACTTCAAGAGGAACGGCGCATTTTACCTTTGCACCTTTGTCCTCAACGTCTACGACCACAATTCTGTCGTCGCCTTCAAGCGCGGCGGGCTTGCTTTCCTTCAAAGTATAAAGCTCATCTACCGTAACATCCAAAACCTTTGCAATTTCGGGCAGAAGCATTACGTCGGGCATAGAAATCTCACCTTCCCATTTAGAAACCGCTTGATTTGTAACGCCGAGAAGTTCACCAAGCTCGCCTTGCGTAAGCCCTTTGTTTTTTCTGTATACCGCAATATTTTTTCCTATTGACATATGTAACACCTCCAAGTGCGTTTTGTTTTTTATGTTTTTATTCTACCACAACACGTTCACCGTGTAAACATACCAAACGGAGAAAAAATCGCCATTTGGTTGGAATCGCAGATTTCGCAATATTTTCCACATCAACAGTATTGATTTTATTTAATCAATGCCATCTCCTTGTTTCATTTTCGAACGATTGTAGGGACCGGCGTCCCCGACGGTCCGTTTCTTGCGAAGGCATATAAAAAGTTAGTTTGCGCTATGGAAGCATACTCATCTGTCGCCCGCTGGCGACACCTTCCCCTGCTTTGGGAAGGCTCAAAAAATTGATTCCC
Organism: Clostridia bacterium; assembly: GCA_017451975.1. GTDB lineage: Bacteria > Bacillota > Clostridia > Oscillospirales > CAG-272 > UMGS731. The sequence goes on along the minus strand of JAFTNI010000101.1, from coordinate 133 downwards.
TAAAATATTTTTCTACACCTATTGACAAATTTAGACAAATATGCTATACTGTAAATGTCAAAAGGGAGTAGTACATTGCTCACACCAATGTGTGTTTGCCGTCATGACAGCAGCTGCAGATGCTCGGCATACA
>JAFTNI010000100.1 GCA_017451975.1 Clostridia bacterium | reverse complement strand
TCCCTCCATCATCATCTGCTACGCTCCTTGCGAAATGCACGGTGTTAAGGGCGGTATGGGCAACTGCCAGAGCGAAATGAAACGCGCTGTTGAAGCAGGTTACTGGCAGATGTTCAGATTCAACCCCACGCTCAAAGCAGAAGGCAAGAATCCTCTTACAATCGACAGCAAAGCTCCCACAGCTAACTACGTTGACTTCATCAAGAGCGAAACACGTTACAGCCGTCTTGAACAGCAGTTCCCCGAAAGAGCAAAAGAACTCTTCGCAGAAGCTGAAGTTCAGGCTAAAGCTAAATACAACAAGCTCCTTAAGCTTGCTGAAATGTACGGCGCTGAATAATAAGTTGAATATAAAGCAAAAAAGAGATGCCAAATGGCATCTCTTTTTTGCGTTCTTTTGCTTACTTTGCAAAGTTCACCTTTCTCATACGGTTTATCACCGCCAAAAGTTCTGTTTTTCTCGGCAGATCCAAAAAACGCTCGCACGTTGTAAAATATGCCGAAAATACTATGTCCAGCCCCTCGCGCTCTATTTTATCATAAAGCTCGTCTACAGCGCGCGCAAGGGCTATTTCGCTTTGTCTGTTCGATATTTCAAGATAACGCAACATAAATCCCAGCGCAAAAAGCTGTCGCGAGGTTATAACGTCGTTTAGTCCGCGAATATCTATCTTCTCGTCGCCTATGAAAATAAAGCCAAGGTCGTATACCTCCAGCTTTTCGCTGCCGCTCCTTTCGGGGTAAGAGGTAAATCCTTCTGCAAAAAATCTGCGCTCCTGAGCCCAATTTGCCTCTTTTGGCAGCTCTGTGCGTACACCGTGGGTAGCACATATTCCGCGTGCACGCTCTGTAACATCGTGTACGAGAAAATCATCCATCATATAAATTCTGTCGGCTACGGAAAGGTATTCGCCGCTTCCGCCTATTACAAGTATGGAAGAAACTCCGCATCTTTGCCAAAGCTCGTTCACTCTGTCGGTAAACGGTGTTATAGGCTCTTTTTCTATAAGCTCCTTCATCATGGCGTCGCGTATCATAAAGTTTGTGGCGCTTCTGTCCTCGTCTATAAGCAAAAGCTTTGCACCAATATCCACAGCCTCCATAATATTCGCCGCCTGCGAGGTAGAGCCGGAGGCATGGTCTGTGGAAAAATCTGCGGTATCTCCGCCGGGAAGCCACTTTATAAACGGCGAAATATTCGCGTGCTTCACGCTTCTGCCGTCCTCTGCGGCTATAGTCACGGCGCTTTCGTCGGTAATGCAAAGCTCGCGCCCGTCGCCCGCCGCGTGGTCGTATATCCCCGCCGAAATAGCATCGAGCAAAGTGGATTTACCCGAATAACCGCCGCCCGTTATAACGGTAACACCGCGTTTTATGCCCATTCCGCAAACACCGCAGACGGTGATTTCATCGGCCTTGGGCGACCGGAACGGAACCGCGTTTTCCATAGGCAGTTGTGTGCCCTTGGAGCGCGGAAGTATGCTCCCGTTTGCTATAAACGCACAATATTCGCTGTTTTTAAGCCAAGCACGTATTTCCGCTTGCTTCTTTGCAAGCTCCAGCGCCTCGTTGAGCCGTACCGTGTCGAAACCCGCTATAAAGCGCTCCACCGCGTCGGGCAGGTCGCGGCAAAGCATTTGTATTGTCTTGCGCAGTTTCTTTTTCGGCAACTGCACCTGTATGCGGAAGCAAAGGCACATTCGCGGCGGGCGCTCTTTTCCGTCGTCAAATAAGACCACGGCAGAGCCAGAACGATACCAATAATCTTTCTGTGGGCAGAGCGCAAAATACGCCGTATTTCGCATAAGCACCTCACCGCCCGGCTCGCACAGGTAATATCTGCCGTTCTCGTTATCGGGGCGGCTTTTGTTGTACAGTGCCTCGTTAAGCACGTCTATATACAGCTTGAAAGCGCGCAGGCAGTGGTCTGCCGCCGCCACGCTGTATTCGCTTATTCCCAGAAGCTCCGCGGGCACGCTTATTTCCACGGTAGGCTTATCCTGCGCGAGCTTGTTGCTCACGGAAAAGGTAAATCCCAAATCGTCGCCGTAGTAGTAGCACGCGCTGTTATCGAGGTAATCTTCGCCGTGCGGCGGAAATATTATCATACTGCCGTCATACATTTCCGTGTAGGTCGATGTATTGTTTTCCATCGCTAAAAGTTTATTTTTCAATCGTTTCATTACACATCACTTCTTTCTTTGTAAATAAAATAAATTTTGTATGTTTGTAATTTTCCGTTGAAACTTATACTCCGAGCGCTTTTCACGAAAAACAAAAAGCACTCCTCCGAGTGCTGAAATGATATACAAAAAGGCGCACCCGAAAACCGAATGCGCCCAAGCGTACAGTAATTATATTAAGCCGCGGCACAAACCGTAGGCGAGCTGACATTCGATAAATATAAGTTTTTCATATCAATCGCCTCCTTTGGCTTAATTTTGTAATTATATTTTAGCACCGAAATGCCGTTTTGTCAATATCTTATTTCACGAGTGAAATTCACAGTTTAGTTGAATTTTAATCAAAGGTAGAGGTCTGCCGCTTTCTTGATAGCATTGATGCAGCTCATATAAACGTTTTCGGGAACGAAAGTAACGTCCTGCGCGCTTCTTCCCGTGAAGAACTTGAACCAGCAAAGAGCAGCGGCATATCTGCCGTAGTCGAGCGAAAGGTGGAAGTTGTCGCGGCAAAGTGTCATACCGCCGTTTTTGAAGTCGAACGGGGGCGTGTTGCGGAGAAGCTGAATGAAGTCGCCAACGGGAATGATACGAATGCCATATTTTGCAGCATATTCGTTCGTTGTAACAACGATAGCGCCGTACATTTCAAGCTGGCTTCTGTTGTATGCAGGGAAGTTGCCGTGGCCGGAGCCGATTTCATAAGCCCATGTGCGGTGAAGAAGAATTTCTGCTTTGGGGCAAGCATCCTTGATTGTCTGGATAAGGTAAGCCATATAGGGCTCGTACGTTTCGGGCTTGCCGGAACGACCGCTAACCTGCTGAACCGTGATATAATCCCAATCCTCAAGCGTGAGCGCCTCGGGAATGGAGATTTTGCGAACACCGCGCGCATCGATTTCATAGTCGTATGCGGGGGCGTTGCTCTTTATGTTGTTTGCGTGCATTTCAAGGCTGCAACCACCGATATAGAGGTTGCGAACAAAGAGTTCTTCGCCTGCGGAAGCGGCGATTTCCTGCAAATATCTTGTTGCATCCTGGGAAAAGCTATTGCCGATTGCTAAAATTTTCATGGTAGTAACTCCCTAAAAAAAGTTTTTGTTATTTATATTATAGCACTAAAAAATAGATATTTCAATATATAAGAGGATTTTTTTGCAGAAACTCTTTGTTTCACCCTTCTGCTTTCGTGTTATCCTCGAAAAACTCCGCAAGGCTTTCCCATTTTTCCCAAACCTCGGGCACTTCGTGGTTAAATCGCACAACTGTGCCGTCTTCCAGCAAAAGCACCGCATCGCCATCGGGACATTTTGCAAAAAGGGCGCCGCGCGGCTTTTCTTCCAAAAGCTCCTCTTTTTCAAGCTCTCGAAAAAAATCCGCATTCGCCTCAATAGCCTTATCGTATGCAAGAAATTCGTATTCATCGCAAAGCGCACCGCCGTTTGCCACAGCATAATATGGCGCGAGAGGTGCATATTCGCAACCCGCAAGGACTTCGCAAAGCTCTTTTTTCATTTTCTTGCCGAAATCCTCTTTGCGCTCGCTTTTCGCCTTTCGCAAAAACTTCAGCGCCTCTTTCTCTGTGGGCTTGCGAACAGGGCGTTTTTTCTTGCGCAACGCGTCCCTTTCCTTATAGAGCCGTTCCACAATATCAGGTGCGAAGGCTTCAAAAGGCTCGCCAGTTTTTTCCTCATAACCTGCGGGGATTTCATCGTAAAGCGCTACGGGGGCAAGCATTTTTTTGCTTATCACCTTTGCATCAAGCAAAATCTTCGCCATTTTTTCGCTCACGACAATTGGAAAATTAACATATCCCGTCGGCGCATTCACATATGCAAAACCGCTTTTGGGAAGTTCGCTTATGGGGTAAATTTCCCGTGCGTCTACGTGCAAATTATAGAAAACCTCTGCAAGGCGCGGTAGCTTTCCACCCAATGCCTGCATACGCGCTATGTTGTCTTTATCCGGCACATTGTCCTTTTGCCATTTTGCATCGTCAAATTCAAAATGGCAAAAGGCTGCATGGGCAAAACATTCCTTCGGGAAGAAAAAGTAATATTCCTCCGCCGCATATTTGCCTGTATCGGGCACGGGGTAAAAGTTGCTCTCCTCGGCAATTCCACCGCGTATGAGAGCTTCTTTTGCGCGTGTCGATACGACAATTCCGCGCTCGTGCCACTTTTTCATCATATGCACGCCCTTGGATTTATATCCGCGTATGGCAAATATGGTATCATCACCATGGTCAATATACTCGTAATCGTTCACATCGGGTATATTAAGCTCAAACCAACCGCTGCCCGTTTCGGTAAATTTGCGCTCATACCAGCCTCTCGCTCCCCAACCGTTGGCGCGGCAAAATTCCTCTGTTTTCGCAATTACATCCTCCGCAAAAGGCGCGGCGAGGTCAAGCTTGCTCCAGCCAACACAGTCGCATTTCTGCCCCAGCGAATGAACGAAATCTATATTGACTTTGTATTTTTCATCATCTCCATATGATGTTCCGCCGTTTTCATCAAGCTTATCAAGAATCCAGTTAAGTGTTTCTTTATATTTCATAGCCACCTCCATATGTTTATGTAAATATTGTATCAAAATCATACCCTATTGTCAATCGAAAAAAACTTTAAAAAATTTTAAACTTTTTTCAAAAAACCTCTTGCATTTTCAAAAAAGCTGTGATATAATATTATCCGTTAACGGCCCGTTGGTCAAGCGGCTAAGACGTAGCCCTCTCAAGGCTGAATCATGGGTTCGATTCCCGTACGGGTCACCAATCAAGACAAATCCGAACTATTTCGTGACAAACGATGTGTTCGGATTTCTTTTTTTGTTTAATTATCCGTATTAAAGTCGAAATTTCAAAACCACCAGTAAAACTGGTGGTATGAAAATCCCCTGTAAGGGACACCTACCAGAGAAGCCCCTAAAAGGGGCAAGAAGGTTTTACCACGCATTATAATCACAGGCAGCCGCTCACGTGCGGCTGTCTTTTTGTGCCTACTGCTTCTTGTTACCCGTAAATGGGTCAATATACTCTTTTAATATAGTTTGTTCCATGGCAAAATCTTCTTCTAACTGTTCACGGATATATTCGGATATGATTTTTTTATTGCGTCCAACAGTGTCAAAATAATATCCTCGACACCAAAAGTTACTTGAACCATATTTATATTTTTAATTTGCATGCCTATCAAATATCATTAAACTACTTTTCCCTTTGAGATATACCATAAACTGTGGCTATACTTAAATACGGAGGATTACTAACATGTGTATGTGGTCTGGACACTCCTCTGCTTCAATGATTTCAATGTTTTTTTGTTCACATAACTTTCTTAATATTTCTCCTATATCTCTTCGTAATTGTCCATATATCTATTTTCTCCTATATTTGGGTGCAAATACAATATGATATAGACATCTATATTTTGAATGTGCTGTGCTTTTGATTTTATTTTTATCTTTCATTAAAATTATTCCTCCAGATATTTTAGATTTTGCGGTCGCCAAACCATCTCTATTATATTAGGAGGTTTAATTTTTTCCTATACCTTCTTTTGGCTTGCTTTTAGCTCACCCTTCTGCCATCGCTGAAGCTTTTTCTCTTCCCCTGGTAGAACCAGGGGGTTATTTCCAAGTATAAAGACACCAAATACCGCCGAGAGTAACCAAACGGTTACTCTCGGCGGCTGATTTACACTAATTTTAAATAGAGGCTCCCTCCAGCAATGCGAGCTTTTTATAATTGGAATCTAAATACCAATCGCTTTGCATTGGTTGCAAGGTAAAAACACCTGCATCTATATTGTCCTTGGTAATCATAAAAATAGGTTTTCCTAATTCACGGAAGTAATTTAGCTCATATTTACACCAAATGGAATTTATTGAGTTTTCAGACTCCACAAAAATTAACGCTCTTGATTGCTCCATACGTCGCTCAATAACTTTAAGTGTTGCATCGCACACCAAATGACGCTTAAGATAATCGACATCATTAATCCAATCACAAAAGACATTCTTTTTCTGCTGGTTTTCCGCGACAATTAAAGATTGCACAGACACGCTATCTTTGCTACTGTGAGAAATAAAATAATCATATTCTTTTAGCAATTGTTCTTTAGAATTATCGATACGGTATTCAAGCTCTTGTGGTGTTTCGGGAATATCATACGTTTCATACGGATACACATTTTTGAGATATTGTTTTCTCTTTTTGTTCTTAGTATGAACTGACATATACTTTTGTCTTCTGGCTCGTGGGGCGTAATTAAAAGATTGCAAATGGTAGAATGCATCCCATCTCAACTGACTATTTAATTCCGTATCGTTTAATTTGAAAAAGAAATTGATAACCGTGGGGTTATAATATTTTTTCAACTCCAACAATATGTACATCCTGTCTTTTTGAGAAGTGTTTTTTCTTTCATAAAGACCGATTAGTTTATCTATAAAATCAGGGGTAACTTGTTGTATTTTGGCTTTGGCGACAGCTATTTTTTTATCCACTTTGTCAATTTTGGGCTTTCTTTTAGTGTACAGTGCTTGTCGCTCTAATTCTTGCGTATCTAACGAAAAAATTGTGTGCCATCTCAATCTATATTCATCAGTTAGTATTTTTTGAAATAAAGGGACTCTATCAAGTAACTTGGAAGCCGAAGGCATATTATGACGCGTTCTGCCAGTATGTTTTTTAATATGCTCGTCTTTCTTTTTATAATATAGTTGCTTGTATTCAACGGATTGCCACTCATGCGGATAGAATTCTTTCAGTAAAGCTATTATTTCTTCTTTGCCATACTCGTAAGGCAAAATAGGTCGAATGGCTTTTATTTGTTGAGACCACATAGAAATTATATCTCTTATTTCATGGTCAGATATATGCTTTGTTACTCCTGGCATTTTTTTCATCCTTGTTTTTATATTATTTTTTATGTTAAGATGCCGTCGAAAGATACCTTAAATGGTTGCTTTCGACGGCGTTGAATTTTATAGTAGAATTCCAGCTATGATAAGTCCAGCTATCACGGGTAAATATAACGGAAACTCAGTTTTAGACCACATGATATGGCATAAACAATACTTACATCCATCATATTTATTCAGCGGCATTTCAAACGGTTTTATTTGTCCGCATTTTTCGGGATTGATAAGGTCATTATATATTCCTCTGAATTTTCTTTCCTGCTGCAAATAGTATGAGTCCAAAAACCAGAAGATGAGGACAGGCGCAATAGCTATATAGATAAACATGTTTATACCGCTACCTGTTTCGGGGCTAATAGATCCTGCATAAAGTGCCAGTAATGCTGAAACAATGGTAAGCATCCATCCTTTCATTTGAAAAGAACACTGGTTCATTCTCGCTATATTGGATTGTATAAATTCGAGATGCTTTACTTGATTTTCGTTAAATTCCATAGCCGTACCTCCTTACACCTCTTTGGTGATATCATATTGATTAATTTTGCTTTGGATGTCGTAAGCTTTGTGGATATAGCCCTCGGGATCCTTTACAAAATCCTCCCACTTGACAGAAGTGATGTAACTACTGTCGCCGTGATAGATTTTTGAGTTGTTGCTACACACATTAGAATACGGATCTTTGATATTAAACATATTACTACGCAATATTTTGAACAGAATATCCGTTTTTAAGTTCGTACATTTAGACG
>JAFTNI010000099.1 GCA_017451975.1 Clostridia bacterium | reverse complement strand
TGCCGATATCGTGATACCTTTTTCATCGATCGACAATATCTCAAAGCTGCGAAAGGCGTGGAAAATGCCGAACAACTCTATGGTGCTGTATTCGCCCACGGCGGCATCGATCACGACTTCTTCGGCAAAATTTCCCGATGAAGGTCGCCGCGCGCCTATATCGCTATATCTTTTAACTTTCAGTTTCATAATTCACCCTCACTTCTTCCATTCATCACTGTCGGGGTCACGGGATGTAGACAGTGGTGAATCGTCTGTATAAGGTGCAAGGTCGTCTTTACGTTGCCTGCGGGAAACAGATTTGTAACACATATTTACAAACCCATCAAAGTTATCGAGTATATATTTTACCTCTTCGCTTCCCGTAAGCTCATAGTACTTCATGTAAAGCTCCTTTGCCTTTGCGGAATTGAAATTCTCAAATCCGCCTTCCCTATCCCTGCGGATTCTATGGTATTTGCCGCAACCTATCTCTGCCATAAAAAGAATTTCCTCTGCCGTGGGGGAAACGAACTTTTCTTTTATAAGTTCAAGCGCCCGCTTCTGAGCAGGCTTTGGCGACGTGTTTATAAAAGAACTCCAAAGCGGCAAGCTTTGCAGAAGCCTTGCTATTTCTTCGCAGCTTTCGGGCGCAGGGCGTTTTACCACATCCTCTGCCAAGACCTTAATATCAAATTGTTCTTTTTTTATGTCATTCATAGTAATTCCTCCGTTTAATCCGTTTATTTAATATCAATCATTTTTATAAGTTCCATCTTCATCAGTCTCCAGGCACTTTTTTAAAGGCTCTTCGTTTACACTGATTTCGATGGTTTCATTTCCAAATTCACGCACAAACAGGTGCCCTTTTTCGGGCGTTACGGCAGAACGGTAATCTTCATCGATATATCTTATACGCATATCGCCGTCAACGTATAGCCACCTGAAGGAATAGCCCGTATCGGGGCCTGTATATACGTTTTTGGAAAAAGGATATTCCTTCCCCAGGTCATAGCCACCGGGGGCGTACGGCAGCATTTTATATATAAGCTCACTTTGTCTGCCGTTTTCGGTTTGCCTTGTAACCTTAGCGCAAACGTTCAAAATACGTTTTGCAGTACACAAATTAAAGGGTTTAGAGGTGCTTTTAGCGAGTGTTTCCATAATTCTTACCCCATTTGGCATTTAAACAGTTATCAAAGAATACTTGTAGCCTTTTTGTAAAATTCAATGCACCTTTCAAGCTCGAAAATAAATTCTTTAAGTGCATAATCGTAATTAACTACTCTCACCATGCCCATTTCTATTGCGTAATTCTGCCAAGCCTGAGCGTCGCTCTGCTCTCTTGACATACCGCTTGTATCGTAATTCGGGCTGGGGGGAGTTTCACCGCCGAGGCGGCCCTTTTCTTTAAGCGCCAATGCCTTCTCAAGCTTTTGCTGCAACGTATCATTCCTATCAATCCATTTATACAAATCCTCGCTCAGACTGTACACCCTGGTCATTGAATACCGAATATTCACTATTTCACAGCCGTCTTCAAAAACAGGCTCGCCGTTCTCAACGTCTATTACCCTCGTTTTTTTCGGGTTGCCGTCTTTATCTACCGTCATAACGAGATATTCAAAATCAGCAGGTTCCTCGCCCGTTTCTTTATATTGCTTTAACATTTCATAATTTTTTTCAAGCGCGCGCTGATAGTACCCCAAGGCGCGAAGCTCCAGCTTTCTTTTGAATGCTCTTTCCTCCTCGGGGGTTACCATCCAGAAGTTACGTATTGCGTTGATGGAACGACTCAATTTTTCAATAAGGAGGTGCAAAACAATCGGTTTTTTATCCTGCTCTGCAAATGTTTTCAGCATATTTTCATAGCTGCTTTTTCTAAAATCATACTTATATATGTGTTCTAAAATTTTATTTTCGGCATCATTCATTTCCGTTCTCTCCTTTGAAATTGATTATTTTAGAGAAAGTAGGTTTTGTATATATTATATACTAATTATTCACATAATTCAATATCGGAATTATAATTTTATAAACAAAGTTGGATTATTCAGAATTTTTACATAGTTTTATGAGAATATTTCCTTACACTCTTCCATCAAACCGTTCCACCAACCGATAAAATCATTTGCCGGAAGTTGAAAACTGTATTTTTCGTTATATGTACCTGTATCTTTTTCAAACCAGTCTTTGATATCCCAAATTTCCAATATTAAGATTTCATCGCAGTGCCTTGTTATCCACGTTACAGAATCAAATCCATCCAAAAGCTTATAGTGATGATAAAATGAATTAAACCCCGCATCTGTCAAGCAAGTGGAAAAATATTCTTTCCAAATTAAATCCATACCAACCGGAAGATTATCTAATACATACTTCACTACATATTCGTCCTGCAACATTAAGTCATCAGAATATGAATCTTTATATATAAGAAATTCAAAATCGCCGTTTGTCATCCTTATTTCTATTT
>JAFTNI010000098.1 GCA_017451975.1 Clostridia bacterium | reverse complement strand
TTTATTTTAATGTTTATATCTCTCCATAAGCTTTTCGTGCCTTTTATCGTCAAAATACGCCACGAGCGAAATAACACATCCCACAAGATGGAGCGAAAGGTAGAAAACCACTCCGTTCAAAAATGCAGATTTGCAAAGCATAAAGAAAAGATATCGCAGAAGCTCTATAGCCGTCATTCCCGCAATAATCAGGGCAACACCGCGGAAGAAATATTTAAGCTTTCTTTCGGGTATCGGGTTTACCCAATATTCGTAAGACCAACTATATATAGGGCAATAATTCACAAACGGAATAAAGCATTTTGCAAAGGTGCGCCTTCTTTGCCTTTTTTCAACCGTGTCTGTTCCTTTCAGAATATCGCGCCTTTCCTCATCTCTTTCGTCTATGCCGAATTTATACGAAATCCACATAAGCCAGATGTAATAAACCGCATTGAGCAAAAACGATATCGCAAGCGCAAATGGGTAAAACTGCGGAAAGGGTGCGCTTGGGTGAATCCAACCGTGCACGGCATCGTAGCGCAGCGGCTGCTCCCCTACAGAGCGCCCACCCGCACCGCACATTATAAGCGCGAGCGCGTGTATGCCGTCGCCGGGAATGCGCGCCGAGCTGAAAAGCCCGCTTCCGTGGTAAATCGCATATGCTGCGGCATAAATAAGCAACGTTGGCACACCTGTAAGAAGCATCTTTTTCCTTCCTACCCTTTTATGCAGAAACTCGTTTTTGCCGAACACGAAAAACTGCCAGAATATTATAACGGAAAATAAAAGTGTCTGGCTGAAGAAATTCAGCTCTGCGCGCAGGAAGGTGTTGCCCAAAAGCGGCATTGCAATATACGAAACCGCGTGTGTTATAAGAACAGCCACACCGAAATAAGAGAAAAATTCCCAAAAAAAGCTCTTCTTTTCGCCTTTCTTCTCTATTTTATCCTCGGTGGCTTTCGCTCTTTTTATAACCTCGGCATCGTAATCTGCGTAAAAATCCGCCTCTTCTTTTTTCAGCTTCTCCTCTTGCTCCTCGCGCATTTTTCTGGCAAGAATAGCGCTTTTCCGCGCCTCTGCATAAGAATCGGGGCGTGGTGCGCTCGGTGCATAGGGTGTTTCTTTCGCCGCTTCAGCGTTTTTCTTTTCCGCTGTGCGCTGCTTTTTCTTTTCCTCTGCAAAATCGTCGTAAATTCGCTTCTTTTCTTCCACGTATTCGTCGCGTATCTCAGGGGGTAGCTCGTGCTTTTCTTCCTCCCTTTTCTCTCTGGCAACCGCGTATCCTTCCCAGGCAAAAGCAAGGTCGCGCACAAGCGTATGCCCGCACTCGCAGCAAAGCTCGTTTTCTTTTTCGTTTATCTCGCCGCAAACGGGGCACTCTACGTGTGTTCCTCTTTCTCCGCGCAAAACCACTACGGTATTCGTACCGTAAAGGTGGAAAACCTCATCGTCTTTATTAAATTTATTTATGTATTTCTGAAGGCTTGCTATGCCACCGTATACCTTTCTTTTTATAAGACTGCCGTCGGGCGTTCTTATTTTCAGGTACACTGCGCCTTTATCGTAGAGCGTATAGCCTTTGTATGAGTAAGAGGCCGGTCTTGCATCTTTGCTCATTTTCACTTCTATATCCTCTACTATCCCGCAATACGTGCTATCTATAACGCGAAACGGAAATCTTGTAAAAATAAAAGGCAAAGTGAGGATAACCGTGTACATTATCACCTTTGCCTCGGGATATTTGGTAGGAAAAATAATGTCACCGAAAAATATCAGCGCAAGCACTGTAAGCACAAACGAAATTATAAATGCTCTGCTCTTACGCCAAAATGTGGCGCGCGCATAGTTTTTCAAATCTTTTGGTAAGCCTTCGTTTTTTGCCATATAAAAACCCCCGTATAAATAAAAAGTGCGCCGAAAGAATCAGCGCACTAAAAACGCAAATTCCCGTCGTCGCCAAACAAACTTTATACAGAGCCAAATGAACTTGCTTTCAGTATACGGAATTTGCATTTTATCAAATTTCATTACTGAAAACAAGTATGACGAAAAAGAGGTATAAATATACCCCGAAAATTGCTCTGTAAATATTAAGTTCGTTTGGCAAATATTATTTTAGCACAAAATGGGAGCTTTGTCAATACGAGCGAAATGTAAAACTATAGGAACAGCATTACTTTTTATTAATCTGCCCCTTCCCTTGCAATGGTAAGGCTAAAAAAGCAAAAACCGCCTTCTTGCGAAAGCGGTTTTAATGATATTATCTTATTTTGTGAAGAGCTCGGCAATCTGAACTGCGTTCGTAGCCGCGCCTTTTCTGACCTGGTCGCCGCAGCAGAAGAGCGCAATGCCGTTTTCTGCCGTGAGGTCTTCGCGGATACGTCCAACGAAAACGAGGTCCTGATCTGTTGTGTCGAGAGGCATGGGGTAAACCTTAGCTTCGGGTGCGTCTGCAAGCTTGCAGCCCTTTGCAGCGGCGACAGCTTCGCGCACTGCTTCAACCGTGAGCTTATCCTTCGTGAACACGGTTACGGAAATGGAGTGGGAGCGCATTACGGGCACGCGAACGCAAGTGCAAGTAACGTTGAGCTCGGGAAGGTGCATTATTTTTCTGCCTTCGTTCTGCATCTTCATTTCTTCGGATGTATAGAGGTTATCGCCAAAGCCGCCTATTTGGGGGATAAGGTTTCTTGCAATCTGGTAAGGGAAAGTTTCAGATACGATATCGCCGCCCTCAACAATAGCCTTTTCCTGGCCTTCAAGCTCGTAGATACCGCCAATGCCTGCGCCGCTTACAGCCTGATATGTGGAAGCTATCATACTCTTGATGGGGGAAAGGCCGTTTATGGCGTTAACCGCAACGAGCGTGATAATAGTGGAGCAGTTAGGGTTGGAAACAATGCCGTGGTGGTTCATAGCATCTTCGGGGTTGATTTCCGGAACAACGAGCGGAACATTGGGATCCATACGGAACGCGCTGGAGTTATCCACGAACACTGCGCCTGCTTTTACAATAGCGGGGGCAAGCTTCTTTGCAAGCTCGTTTGTAGCCGCACCGAGAACTATATCCATACCCTCGAAAGCGTTTTCGTTAGCTTCGGCAACAGCGATTTCTTCTCCGCGGAAAGCAATTTTCTTGCCAACGCTTCTTGCGCTTGCGAGAAGGCGAAGCTCGCCTACGGGGAAATTTCTTTCTTCAAGAACTTTGAGCATTTCTCTGCCCACGGCGCCCGTAGCACCGAGAACAGCAACATTGTAAGTTTTCATACGTTCATTTATCTCCTATGGGTAAAAAAGAATTTATCTGTTGTATTATACTACAACAGATAAAAAAAGTGCAATAGTTTTTTGAAAGTTTTTTAATTATTTTCGCCAAAATGAAATTTATCTTCCTCTTTAAGTTCAAGCGCATCTATAATTGCAGCAAAACGAGGAATTGCAGCATCAAGCTCTGCGGGCTTGTGGGCATCACTTCCCAGGTAGAACCTACACCCCATTTCTTTGGCGGCACGGTAGGGGCGTAATACCTCGCGGCGTTCTTCCTCTCCCATATTTTCAAACGGATATATATTAAGCTCTATGCCGATTCCCTTTTTCGCAGCACTTGCAAAAAGCTCGCGGTATATTTTATCGTCTATAAGGCGAAGCACGGAAAGATATTTCTTTTCTCCTGCAAGCTCACCGCTTTCCCACTCGCCAGCAAGCATAAGCTGGCAGGTAAGGTGCGCTATACCCATTTTGTGAAAAGGCATATCTTTTTCCAGCAATTTACGGAAACGCTCTATCCAAAGGTACGCACGGTATTCCGGATCGTAAAGTACTTTTTCCATAACGAAGGCATTGAAGTGAAGATGCGTCGTAGGAACTATTATAAAATCAAATTTATCGTAAAGCTTTTCGGAAATGCCCACGTTGAAATCTTTATCCATTTCGGTTTCACAACCGAAAAGAAATTTCACGTTTTCACCCTGAGGCAAAGGCAAAGCCTTTTTTATATGCTCAAAGCCCTGCTTATTATAGAAGTCACAGCGTGCAGGAAGGCTTTCATCCCAAAAATGGTCTGTAAGGCAGATTTTACGTAAGCCATTATCCTCTGCATATTTCAGTATTCTTTCATTATTTTGTTCAGGGTCATCGGAACAAATCGAAAGGTGAGAATGGATATGGCAATCGTGATCTATAGCAAATTTCACATCAAACCTCCGCGTGAATGCCCGCGAAGAATGCGCTTGCATCCTCTGCTTTTACCTTTTCCGCTATAGCGTGCATTTCCGCTACGGAAAGCTCGCGCGTTACAGCGCAGAAATCTTCGCCGTTTGCTTCGTAAGTTTCGGCAACTGCGGCAACGCACTCAATCTTTTTGCTTGTACGCACGTAGTATCTGTGAAGCTCTGCGGAGTTATCAACCTCGCCCTCGCCGCTGCAAGCTGCGCCGAATTCTTTTGTTTTCGTAAGCTCTATGATATCTGCCGCAACGGAAGCACCGGTGGGATATTTGCCAGCGCCCTGGCCATAGAAGGAAAGTCTGCCCGTAAATTCGCCGAAAAAGCTTACCATATTATAGTTAAGCGGCACAGAAGCCTCGAGGCTTGCCGCGGAAATAAACGAAGGCTCTACGTAAGCCACGCATTTGCCGTTTTCCTTCTGCGCGGCAAAAGTCATATATTTTATGGTCATACCCATTTTAGAGGCATATTCCATATCGCTCTTTTTCATATAGCGCAAGGGGAAAACCTTAACTTCCTCGTGAGGAACGTGAACGCCGAACGCGCAAGAGGAGGAAATGGAGCATTTGAACTTGATATCCTCGCCGTCGATATCGGAGGAGGGGTCGCGCTCTGCATAGCCGAGGTTCTGCGCTTCTGCAAGCACCTCTGCAAAATCTGCGCCACGCGTCTGCATAGAATCGAGAATAAAGTTCGTAGTGCCGTTTATAATAGCCTGAATTTTAAGGATTTTTTCGCTTGCCGTGCGGCGTATCGTGTTGGAAAGCCACGGGATAGTACCGCCTGCCGCCGCAGTGAAGCGGAAGGCAACGCCATTTTCCTTCGCAAGCTCTATAAGCTCCTTGTAGTGCATGGCAACAAGCATTTTATTGGAAGAAACCACGTTTTTGCCCGCTTTCATAGCCGCGGTAACGTATTCGTAGGGGTATTTCTCACCGCCCATGGTTTCGACAACCATTTCGATTTCATCGTCGTTGAGTATATCGTTTATATCGGTCGTAAGCTTATCTGCTATTTCCGGTATATTTCTTAAATCGAGAATTCGCTTCACTTCGACGGAAGAACCGCTTTTCGCAAGCACCTCGTATGTGCCGCTTCCGACGATGCCGAAGCCCAAAATTGCAATTTTCATAAAAATTTTGCCTTTCTTTTTTTGTCTTTATTCCAAAAACACTTGTATTTCTGTTGCGAATAGTGTATCATAATATCAGCAAAAAAGCAATAGCAATTTTTAAATTTAAAAGGATTTTTTTGATTATGTTATATTACAGCACAAGAAATAAAAGCCTTACGGCTACATCGGCCGAGGCGGTTTTGCGCGGCATAGCGCCCGACGGCGGTCTTTTTCTGCCAGAAAGCTTCGAGCTCGCCGCAATAGACCTTGAGGCTACGCTTAAAATGACGTCTAATGAAATTTCCACAGAAATACTTTCAAGGTTTTTTACGGATTTTTCATACGAAGAAATAAAAGAAATAGTAGAGCTTGCATATAACGGCACGTTCGAAAGCGGCGAATTTGCCCCGCTTGCTAAGGTGGGAGATAAATTCGTGCTGGAGCTTTACCACGGCCCCACCTGCGCTTTCAAAGACGTTGCGCTTTCCGTGCTCCCCCGACTTGTTACGGCGGCGAAGAAGAAAAACGGCGTGACCGATGAAACCGTAGTGCTCACAGCCACAAGCGGCGATACAGGCAGCGCCGCGGCGCACGGCTTTGCAGACGTACCCGGCACGAAAATTAT
>JAFTNI010000097.1 GCA_017451975.1 Clostridia bacterium | reverse complement strand
GATGAGGATAGAGTCTGCGGAAGAATCACACCCGAACGCTACGATACGATGGCAAGCGGATACGAGCAAGAGCAGACCGTACTAAAAGAAAAGCTGATAGCCGTGAATAACGGTATCAGCAGAATGGATATGAGAGATAGTTGCATCAGGGAATTCATTGCAAAGGCAAAGCAGTATATTGAAATGCCGAAGCTCACGCCTGAACTGCTACGAGTGTTTATTCGAAAGATAGAAGTCTTTGAGAAAATGGAAAAATACTCAAGGAAAGTCGGTAATCTAATCAATATCCACTATGCATTCCAACTTCCCGAACATGACGGAATGCCGATACTCAAGATGCTACTTCCAAGCAATATGCGAGAAACTGCCTAAAAAAGCAGTACACGGAAGGCAAAATGCCTTCCGTGTACATACCGCCCCGAATTCTCCGTTAAGAACACAACGGGAAAACGGGGGGATATTTATTTCGCCAATGCGGCGCTTTTTTTACCGTTCAATTTTTTTAGCAATATTTGAAGCATCGGTGTGTTATAGCGCAGGGCAAGCGTGGGCAGAACGTTCAGGAACAAATTCACAATCGCTACGGGGAGCGCCACGCTGAAGGCGCAAACACCCGGAAGCGTGAGCATAGCCAGAAAGCCTATGGGGTAAGAAAGCCTGTGTGTAAGCACACCCTTATTGCACTCGATAATGAATTTTTCTATGTATTCGGGGCTGCCCGGCTCGCGAAGATTCTTCTTGCTGAAGCCGCCGAGCCCGCCAAGCTCCCATATTTTATCCTTCCAAAGCCTTACCTTAAGCTTTTTATAAAGCTTTTTTTCTGCTTCGGAAACGCGGTAAAGGGGGTTATCTGCGCCGAAAAGCTTATCGGGCATTTTATTTATAAGAAGCGCAATAATGCCGTCGAGCGCAAATTGAAGTGCTATGCACCAAACCGTCGCTATAATAACGTAATACCATGCAGCCGCACCGAAGGCAATATTCAAAGCAGATATAATAACGGCTGCGGCGCCTATTACAGAAAAGTACAATTTCATATTTCACCGTAAACCAGGGGCTTTTTATAAAAGCTTTCGTAGGTTTTTACCCAAGCCCTGTAATTTTCGTTTTTCATTTTTTCCTTTGCTGCCGCAAAGGAAAGTGTTTCGTCGGGGTAAATTGCGGGAAGAACGTGAAGCGTATATTCCTGCACGGGGAAGCCGTCGCCGTCAAGCACGTCGCTATCCTCCATAGTGATAAATATGGGCACGATAGGCGCTTTGTTGCGCACGGCAAGGCTGAAAGCGCCCTCTTGCATTGGGCGCGGCTTGCGGTAGTTCCACCACATACCCTGCTCCGGGTAAATGAGTATCGTTTCGCCGCGTGCAAGCAGGGCAGAAAAAGCCTGCATAAATTTTTTCATCGTCGCCATTTTGCTGGAAAGCGGCAGCGTGTTGCAATGGCGCATAAAAATGCCGAAGGGCGGCGGCGGGTTTGTATAGTTGCCCTCGCGTATGACCTTATAGAGCATTTTTCCGCCCATATGAGCGCGAAGCGAGCGCCACACGGCGTAATTATCGGTTATGCTGAAGTGGTTGCAGGTTACTATTTTTCCGCATTTTACGGCGGTAAAATTCTCTATACCGCGCACTTCCTTTATAATAAGCTGGCGCCCTTTTATCATTTTTTCAAAAAGGCGCGTGCCCAAAATGTTTGCCACCAAGGTTTTTACCTTGTTCGAAAACTTTTTGTTGAGGTAATCCACATCGTCTGGCATAAGCGGGTACGTTTCGGGGTCGTCCTCCACGTCAAGGTGCCAAAGCTCCTTTTTCTCAAGCTCCGCAATTTTTTCAAGAAGTTCAAGCTTGTGAGCCGATTTTTCCATACTTCACCTCAAAGCTTTTTCGAAAAGGTGTAGTCAGATGCCGCTATTTTATCTGCGTGCACCACAATATCTATGGCAGAAGCTTCCTTTGCTCTCTTTTCCTTTTCGCCAAACGCCGCCTTGCGCTGCAATATTTCTTCGCAGAAGGGCGAATTTTTTGCATACTGCCAGAAATATTCGCCGTCGATAACGTCGTCATATTGCCACGGCTTTTTATAAAGCGCATAGTGAACTATGTTCTTTTTACCCTCGCAGGGGAGCTCGGTGGGAATTTTGTTCCAACCGTTGGGCAAGAAATGAATTTTATTTTTGCAAAGATAGTTTATATAAGCCTGGTCGGGGTCGACAAGGTCGAAATTGAACGCCGTCATAAGCCTTACAAGCTTTTTTTCTATCTCGTTCTTTCTGAATGCATCGAGGTTTATGAGCAAAACGCCCGCATTTATGTATTTTTCGGGGTCTACGGATATGGCTATTTCGATATATCGGCGGAACGCCTCTACGTTTTTCACGTTCTGGTCGGGAACGGCGGCAATAATATTTTCGCCCATTTCCGTATTATAAAGCTCCGATATATCACCCGTAACAACCAAGTCGCAATCAAGGTAAATTATTTTATCGTACTGCGGGAAGAGCGAGGATATAAAGAGCCTGTAATAAGTAACTATCGAAAAATGATATACGTTTTTGAAATATGCCCTTACGTTTGTAAGTGCCGTGGAAATATCGAGAAATTCCACGGAAAAGCCGGGGCGCTCGTTCTGTTTTACTTTGGCAATATTCTCTGCAGAAATGCCCGTGTTAAGTATAATTATTCTATAAGTATATGATTTTGATGCATTTTCTATAAGCGAAGCTATCGCTACGTCTAGAAACGGTATGTAATTATCGTCTGACGAGAAGAAAACGGGAATTTCCTTTTTTAGTGTATTATCGCGGTTTAACAAAATATTTTTGCCTCCTTATTGCACGGTGATGTCATAAATTGGATTTCATTATATCTGTGAAATTTTATCAAATTTTTCTAAACTGAAAATAAACTTAAGGCAAAAAGAAAACTCTCCCTTTCGGGAGAGTTTAAGCTTTTTATTCCATAAAATCCATAATATCGAGGCCGAGCATAGGCATAAGTCTTGTTATGAGCAAGCGGTAACGCATATACGGGTGGAAACGCAAAGCATTTTCGAGAAGCTCTTCGCCAACGTGAACCTCTTCGGGTGTTGTAGCCGCGCCCGCCGCCTTCATATCTGCCATAAGCTTTTCATCGGTGGGGAGCGTTTCGAAAATAATTTTTCTTATTTCGGTCCAGAGAGCCTTGAGCTTTTCAGGGTCTACCTTATCCGTAATAGTGGGCGTGTTAACGCGCTTGACGTCGGCAAGCATACATTCATCGTACTTGGAGTAAACAAGCTCCCAATCCGTCGGGTCTGCCACGGGGTTTACCTCCGTAACGCGCTCTGCCAGGTTGCGGTAAGCGCGGTTGAGAAGCACCGTTACAACGCCAACCTTTTTGCCGTGGAACTCGGGCCAGATGCCGCGGTTTACCTTGTAGCATTCGAGGTAGTGGGAAACAACGTGCTCCGCACCGGAAGCAGGGCGGGAGCAGCCCGCAAGCTTCATTGCAAGGCCCGTAAGCACGAGCGATTCCATAACGGCGCCCGCTGCTTCCTCGCTGTTTTCGCAAATTTTATCTGCAAGAGCAGAAATTTTATCAACAGCCTGCTGTGTGATAGCGGCGATATTTTCGCAGTAGTATTCACCTATAAGAAGGTTTGCTATCTTCCATTCGGCAAGACCTATGTATTTTGCCACCATATCGCCAAAGCCGGAGGCTTTAAGCTCTGTGGGTGCGGCGGCGAGCACCTTTGTATCGCCTATGATAACAAGCGGCTGCTCCGCCTGCCAGGATTCCTTGAAATTATTTTTTATAATGGGCGCTGTGTCGGAAGCGAAGCCGTCCATGCTGGGTGCCGTAGCGAAAATGCAGAACTTTTTGCCCGTCTGATATGCCGTAACGCGGCAGATATCGTTGAGCGAGCCCGTGCCGACGGAAATGATGCCTGCAACGTCTGCGGAAAGAGCGATAAGCTCTTCAACCTGCTCTGCGCGGGCGTACATCATATTTTCATAAATCTTTTCCTTGAGCACAAAGCCTGCTTCGCGAAGGCTTTCGCGCACACCGCTTGCAGCGGATATTGTGTTTTCGTCGGCAACGAGAAGAAGCGTATCTTCAAAGCCGTTATCGCGCAGAATTTTACCCGTATCCTTCGTGATACCGCTGCCGATTTCGATAGCCTTTGTAAAGAACGTGTGTTTTTTACCGCAAGGGCAGTTTTCAAGCCCCGCAAGAATTTTATTAAGATCCATAAATATTCTCCCTTATAAATTTTCCTTATATATAAAGTTTAACGCAAAACGAGAGAATTGTCAAGTATAAAGTATGGGCGCTTGCCTTGCAAGCACTCGGGCACGGCGGCATTCGCCCCTCTTTCCGCGCAATTCTTAATTTTTCTTAAACTTTTCAATGTAAATATTGCCTTTTTCGGGTTTATATATTACAATATACACGGTAGGTTATTATATTTACCGAAAGGAGATGGTTTTTTTGGTATACAGAGCCAAAAGGACTTCCGAATATATGGCGCTTTCGCTTTTCGCCGGGGTTCTTATTCTGTTTTTACAATCGTTTTTGGTTTCGCCCGCTTTTATACCCAACTTATATTTAAGAAAGCTCGCTTCGGGCGTTTTCTCTGCCGTACGGCTTGGCGTGCCTGCGCTTATTTTTGTGCATATGCAGAAAACTTCCTTTGAAGCGCCTTTGAAAATAGAAAAAACACAGGGAGCATCTGTAAAAAACAATATTCTTCTCTCTTTTGCGGGCTTTGTTTTCATATTCGTTTTCGGCTTGCTCTATTCTGCGGCGTTCCCCTCTTCGGCGCAGACATTTGAAGATAAAGATATACTCTCTGCGCTGCTTACGGTATTTGCCTCTGCGCTCGTGCCCGCCGTTTTCGAGGAGCTGCTTTACAGAAAGCTTTTCTGCACGGAGCTTACCCTGCACGGCAGCGCCTTTGCCACGATAATTTCCGCCCTTCTTTTCGGGCTTGCACACTATTCTTTCTACACGTTCCCGTATGCGTTCATCTGCGGCATGGCGCTCGCCTTCGTTTACCTGAAAACGGGTTCTGTGAAATACACCGTGGCAATACATTTTGCGAACAATTTCTTTGGCTATATATGCGCCTTTATTTCCACGAAAATGAGCCCGTTTGACTACTTGAACGCGATGACGCTTCTTACCGTTGCGCTCTGCATAGCGGCGCTCGGCGCTTGCTACGTTATTATGCCGAAAATAAACGCCTTCGCCGTTTGCGAAAACGGCAACGTCGCGTCTTACGCCTTCCTCACGTTCCCTATGGTGGTTTACATTTTCTGCGCAGTGCTTATGAATTTTATCTGAAACGGAGATAAGCTATGGAAGAAAACTTCGAATATTATATGGGGCTTGCGCTGAAAGAGGCAGAAAGCTCGCTTGCGCTTGCCGAGGTGCCCGTCGGCGCCGTGGTTGTTTGCGAGGGTGAGGTTGTAGCCGCGGCTTACAACACGCGCGAAACCGACAAAAACGCAATTCGCCACGCCGAGGTCACGGCAATTTCCCGCGCCTGCGAAAAGCTTGGCGGCTGGCGGCTCCACAAATGCGAGCTCTACGTTACGCTGGAGCCTTGCCCGATGTGCGCGGGCGCTATAGTGAATTCGCGCATAAAGCGCGTTGTTTACGGCGCGAAAGACCCGAAAGCGGGCGCTTTCGGCACAGTGCTGGACTTGAACTCCTTCCCGCTTAACCACAAGCCAGAAATAGTAAACGGCGTGCGCGAAGAGGAATGTGCCGCACTGCTTTCCGACTTTTTCAAAATATTGCGTGCCAAAAAAAGTTCCGACAAAAAGCTCCGCGATGCGATGTCGAATAACAAAGAGGGCGGCAATTAATTTGTATAAGAAAGCCTTTTCGGCGTAAAACGTGCCGTAAAAAGGCTTTTCTTTCTGTTTGACTTTTGGAATACCCTGTGCTATACTGTGGTTACAATTCAAAGAAGCCTTTTAGCGGCAAAAGTTTTTTACATTAGATCTGTTCCATAACCGTACGGGGCGTTGCATACCCCCCGTAAAAATACGCGCGGTTTTCGGGAGGGTATGCACCCGCCCGAAATTGCTTTCAAGCAAAGCGGCGCTTATTAACGGTTTTTGGGGTGGATCTTTTTATTTTTCTTCAAAATGCCGGCACAAGGGGCTTCGGGAAAACAAAAATCAAAGGAGAAACAAAATGAAAAAGAACCTGAAACAACTTATACCCGTTTTTCTCGCCATTGCAATAGTGGTTACCATAAGCCTTTCCCTGCTCTCGTGCGATAAGAAAACAGGCGGCACGGGCGGCACAAGCGGAAGCGAAAACGTCGTGCCCGGCATAGGCACAAGCGACTCGCAGACACCGCTGGGCACCTCCGAAAGCGGCAGCTCCTCGGGCACGGTTTCCACACTCGGCACGCTTTCCACAACCGCCACAAGCGGCACACCGCTTACTCCGCCCGAAAATATCGGCAACTACATAAACCCTCTTACGGGCCTGAGAACGCAATACGACGCAAGCGGGCTTAAGCCAATCGCCGTTGTGGTAGATAATATCAATGCTTCCTATGCCCACCAAACGGGGCTTGCGCAAGCAGATATCGTTTACGAAACGCTCGTTTCGCCCGGTATTTCCCGCTTTACGGCGATAATTTCCGATTACAGCGCGCTTTCCGCTATATGCAATATACGCGAGGCGTACACAGAAAATATCGATATCATCGGCAGCCACAACGCCGTGCTTGTTGCACACGGCGGCAAAGACGAAAGCTTTACCTCTGTTGCCGCGGCGCGCCTTGGCGGCGGCTGGAATGAATCGCTCAAAAAGCACACTTACGGCTATATCAATACCGCCGCCGATGTGGGCTTTACGGCAGAGGGCGGCGCAAAATACGGCACAATCAAATATTATTCCAAAGCACGCGCCGACGCGATAAGCGCTACACTTGCCGCAGGGCTCGCTGCGGGATATTATACCGACGGCGTGGTGCGCAGCGACCTCGGCGGTGAAAACGGCTACGATACGCTACTCACCACGGAAGGTCTTATGGCCGTTCTCGGCTCTTCTTCAAGCTGCTTCAGCCTTGCGGGCGGCACGAAGGCGGGCGATGCAAAAGCCTTCAGGTTCGTCGCGCCCGATACGCAAAAGGTTATGAACGGCGTTTCCGCCAAAAATATAAGCCTCACGCTTTTGGCAGAAGGCTCTGTAAGCAAAAAATCTGTAGCGTACGCATACGATGCATCAAGCGGAAAATACCTGCGCTCGCAGGACGGCGCGGCGCATAAAGACAGCGTTACGGGCAAACAGCTCGCCTTCACAAACGTCATCACCCTTTTCACCGACGTAACGAGCGCACAAACGAAAAACGGCGTTTCCGCCGCAACCGCCGTTACGGGCTCCGGCACGGGCTATTATTTCTACGGCGGCGAGGCGGTGGAAATAAAATGGGCTAAATCCGCGTGGAATTCCGAGCTTGTTCTTACAGACAAAGCAGGCAACGCGCTCGAGCTTGCGCGCGGCACGACGTATATCGGTTACCTCGATAATTCCGATATATCCGCCTCGGTATCGTTCAACTGAATAAAGTAAAACCGCTTGTTTTCACAAGCGGTTTTGTTTTATTTATTATTTCTTGCCGAGGAGAACTTCAATTTTAAGCGTTTCGCCCTCGCGTGCAGGAACAATGTTGCCTTCGTAGCAAACGGGCTCGCCGTTTACCGTCATAGAAAGCACGTCTGCGCCCTCGCCGTTACCCTTGAAGGTGATATCATACGTGCAGCCGCGGAATACCTTCTTAATAGAGCATTCTGCCCAGGAAAGAGGCAAGCAGGGCTCTATGCGCAAGCCTTCCATTTCCGCGTGCATACCGAATACATATTCAACCACGGATTTGATCTTCAACTTGCGAAGCGACTCCAAAACGGAAGCACGGCACTCGTCGTATCCGTAATGCTCGATCCATACCTTTGTGGTAAGGAAAATCTCCTCTCTTGGAATACCGCTTTTCACAAGTGCAT
>JAFTNI010000096.1 GCA_017451975.1 Clostridia bacterium | reverse complement strand
GTCGAACGCTTCAACGTCTGTTTTATAGTTCATAAGCTGAACGAGCATTTCCGTGCAATAGCCGTAGTCCATAACGCTATCGGGGCCAAAAGCAGAAAAGTCTATATCAACGGAGCCGGGGATAGCTTCAACAGGGGCAGCAGCCTCCATTTCGTCGAGGTCCTCACCGTTGAGTATTTTCATAAAGCCTTCTACGATATATTTAAGGCCTGCACCGCCGCTATCCACAACACCTGCTTCTTTGAGCACCGTGAGAATTTCGGGTGTGCGCTTAAGGGAAGCATCCATTTCCGTAACAAGGTCTTTGAAAAGAGATTCAACCGTGCTTTCTTCCGTGATGCGTTCTACCGCGTAATCAACAGATTCGCGCGCAACTGTAAGAATAGTACCCTCTTTGGGAGTGCTTACGGAAGAATATGCCTGTGTGATACCTGTTTTGAGTGCATGACCAACGTCTTCTACGCTAACCTCCTCGTGGCCCACGAACTCTTTGGAGATACCCGCAAAGAACTGCGAAAGGATAACGCCGGAGTTACCGCGTGCGCCGAGAAGCATACCGTTCATAAGGGATTTTGCAACGTCGTCGAGAGATTCACCTTCGATTTTGGAAAGTGCCTTTGCGCCGCCTTCCATTGTCATCATCATGTTATCGCCCGTATCGCCGTCGGGAACGGGGAAAACGTTCATATCGTTTACGGCCTTAACGTGCGCGCGAAGATATGCCACGCCACCGCGGAACATTTTCAAGAAAAGTTCACCGTTTAAAACCTTACGTGCCATTTATTCAGTCCTCCCTTTTTGTACCCCAGAAGAAGAGCGCAACCGTGCCGGGGCCCGTGTGAGCGCCGACTGAAGCACCGATATTATTGATCATAACATCGCCCTTGATATTCGGGAAAGCTTCTTTTACGAGTTTTGCAACCGCTTCTGCGTCTTCAATGCACATAGAGTGGCACATATAGCATTTTTCAGCATATTCAGCGCCGCCCTGAGCGTGCTCTTTCATTTTTTCAACAATAGCTTTTATAACTTTCTTTTTGGAACGAATCTTTTCTCTGGAAACAAGCTTACCTTCGTTGCTTACGTTGAGCAAGGGGCAAATGCCGAGAACGCCCGCAACAGTACCCGCCGTTTTGGAAACTCTGCCGCCCTTTATAAAGAACGTAAGGTCTGTTGTGAAGAACCAGTGGTGAAGCTCAAGCTTGTGTTCTTCTGCCCAATCACGGAGCTCTTCGATATTCATGCCGGCATCGCGGAGGTCGCAAAGCTTATCGAGGAAGAGGCCGAGACCGGAAGCAACGTTGAGAGAGTCTACAACGTATATTTTTCTTTCGGGGTATTTCTCTTTGGCAACGTTAGCAGCATTCACAGCCGACTGATGTGTGCCGGAAAGGCCGGAAGAAAGCGAGATATGAAGAATGTCTTTCCCCTCTTTGAGAATGGGTTCGAAATGATCAAAAAATTCCTGCATATTGGGCTGGGATGTTTTTACATCAACACCGTCAACCATTGCTTTGTAAAATTCTTCAGCGGTCATACACTGATAAAGGTCATCTCTGAATTCTTTGCCATCCATAAAATAGGGCGCCGAAGTATAATAGAGATTTCTGCTATCAACATATTCCTTGGGAAGGTCAAGATGTGTTGTGCAACTAAGTACAAAATCTGCCATATTGTTACTCCTTAAGTAAATTTTTATTACAATTATTATTATACACTATATTATTTAAAAAATCAAATGTTTTGTGCAAATTGATGCATATTTTTTTAAAAAATATTAAAAAAACATTGAATAATGTGTTAATTTTTAATTTTTTCGGGTTTCGCAGCAGTGAAAACCGAAAAAATTTGCCATTTAACGACGTTTTTTTCTTATTTTAGACACAAAGAACAGTATAAGCGCCGTGGGAATCATCAATAAAAATATCTGCCATATGTTAATATCCGAAGCAAGGAACAGCGTGTACACAAGCAAAATCACAGAGGCTATAAAGCCGCCAACTATAAGAATATTCCCTTTTCCCTTGTTCCATACGGAGTTGAGCACAAGGTAGGTCAGCACCATAACGGGGAGCGCCGCGAAAAACACCGTCCACAAAAATACGTCGAGCGTTATCCAGAAAATGATGAAAAGCAGGAATGCGAGCGTGGCAATGCCGCAAAGCGCTACCGCCTCTACCGCAAGGAAGTTCACCGCGCCTTCGCCCGTGTCTTTGCTTTCCGCAGGGTCTTCGTCTGGCACCCATTCGTCGTTCGTGCTGAAAAGGTAATCCATAGAAACGCCGAATATTTCGCTCATCTGCTTCAGCACGTTTGCATCGGGCAGGGACTCTGCCCTTTCCCATTTTGAAACAGACTTATCTGAATAGTTCAACTTCGCGCCGAGCTCGCTTTGTGTCATGCCCGACTCGGTGCGCAGCCTTATTATATTGCTGGCGATTACCAGCTTTAAATCGACCATTCATTCACCCCGCTCTCGCATTATTTACCTTAATATTTTACCACAAAAAATCGCAAAATGCAAGGGCTTTCCTCAATTAAGGAGCAATTTCACAAAGCAAATAATTCAAAAAGTTTTGTTCAGAAGCCACTTTTTTCATTTTTAAGCCCGCGAAGCAGCATTATCA
Source organism: Clostridia bacterium (assembly GCA_017451975.1). GTDB lineage: Bacteria > Bacillota > Clostridia > Oscillospirales > CAG-272 > UMGS731. The sequence continues at coordinate 1,881 of JAFTNI010000096.1, read as the reverse complement.
TCGCCAAGATCATAAGCACAAGGAAAAGCGCAAGGTAAAATGGGAAAACGGCAGGCGTAAGCGTTTGCGCCATAATGCCGTATATCGGCGGAAATATCATTATGCCGATATAAGCCGCCGCCATTTGCGAGCCCATAACAGAGCCGGAAATATCTTTGCCGAAGTTGATAGGCGTAAGGTGCGTAAGGTTCGGGAAAACGGGCCCGTTGCCAAGCCCCACAAGGAATAGCGCAAGCGCCGTAAACGGCGCTGAAAGCGGTGCAAAAAGCAAGGCAACCGCGGCGGTAAGCACACCAACGCCCAGGTAAATTATGCGCCACGGCGAAAGCTTAGAGGCAAGCACGCCTGAAAGGAAACGGCCGCACGCCATACCCATATAGTAGAACATTATAATATTTGCCGCGCTTTCTGCCGAAATGCCTTTTGCCTCCACAAGAAAGGTGCTGCCCCATATGCCTGCGGTGCACTCTATTGCGCAGGAACAAATAAACATAAGCCACGTCATACGCACGGTTCTGCGCCTTGCAAGCGCCGAAAGAGGAACGGTGCGTTGCTCTGCTTCCTCGCCACTTTTTTCCGCCACGCGCCCCCAAAGCGGCAGTGTGAGCACGGTTAGCGCTGCAATGCATATCTGCACAAAAAAGGCAAGGCGGTAGCCAAAGCGCCAGCCGCCTGCGCCCGCAAGCGCAAGCGACATAAAATAAGGGCTTACGGAAACACCGATGCCATAGAAGCAATGAAGAAAATTCATGTGCGTCGCCTTATAGTGCAGCGAAACGTAGTTGTTGAGCGCAGAGTCTATTGCCCCACCGCCAAGCCCAAGCGGCAAAGAAAGCAAGCAAAGAAAAATAAACTCGTGCGAAAAGGAAAAGCCAAGAAGCGCCGTCGCCGTAACCACCGTAGAAAATGCCGTGACCTTTGCCGTGCCGAAGCGCTTTATAAGGCGAGCGCTCATAAGGCTTGAAATAACCGTACCGCCCGTGTTTATAAGGCTTACTATACTGCCGAGCGACACAGGCAGGCTCATTTCTGAATATATCGCAGGCCAGGCAGGGCCAAAAAGTGAATCGGGTATGCCAAGCCCGATAAAATCTATAAAAATTATAAAAAGCAGAAGTGTTGCCATTTTTCTTTCTCCGTTTTCTTCTCTAAATATAAATTGTACCACAAAAAATTCCATATGTAAACATTGAAATATATCTTTTTATGTGCTATACTGTATATGATTTTAGAATAACCGCGAGTTATTCATTATTGAAAGGAAAATTTATTATGGAATACATTGCCCCGAACGATTACCATGCAGAAGCCGCAAAAGAGCGCGAAAGAAGACTTGCATGGTTCAAGGATGCGCGCTTTGGTATGTTCATTCACTACGGTGTTTTTTCACAGTTCAAAACAGGTGAATGGTGCATGAGCTTTCAGGACTATACGAAAGCCGAATATGAAGAATACGCAAAGCAATTCAACCCCAAAGAGGGCTGCGCCGACGAATGGTGCGCGCTTGCAAAAAAAGCGGGTGCCAAATACGCCGTGCTCACCACGCGCCATCACGAAGGCTTTTCGCTCTGGAACTCCAAGGTGAACCCCTATAACTCCTACAACGTATGCGGCCGCGATATCGTAAAGGAATTTACCGACGCCTGCCGTAAATACGGGCTCAAGATAGGTCTTTACTCTTCCCTTATGGATTGGCACCACCCCGACGGCTGGAAATGCGCCTTCGACCTTGAAGCGAGAAGAAGATTTCTCGATTATATAGAGGCGCTTAATGTAGAGCTTCTTTCAAACTACGGCAAAATAGATATTCTCTGGTATGATATGCCTTTCCCTATGACAAGCTCCGAGGGCTGGGATTCCGTAAACCGCAACAACCGCTTG
>JAFTNI010000095.1 GCA_017451975.1 Clostridia bacterium | reverse complement strand
GTTATACTTTTCCGTTATGCGTGAGCAAACGATGCCTATAACGCCGTGGTGCCAGTTATCGCCCGCAAGCACAAGCACCGTGTCTGTTTCGTTCATGCGCTTTTCTTCTATTTCGCGCACGACTTCTTGCAAAATTTCCGTTTCAGTATCCTGGCGCTCTTTGTTTATAATGCAGAATTCCTCTGCAAGCGCCTCTGCCTCCTCGCGGTGCTCGGAAATAAAGAGCTTAACCGCGCGCTCTGCGTTGCCTATACGCCCCGTGGCGTTTATGCGCGGCGCTATTGTAAAGCCTATTACAGATGAAGTTATTTTGCGCCTTTCCTTGCGGGAAATTTCTATGCCCGCCGCCTCGAAAAGCGCGCGCAAGCCCGTTTTCTGCGTGTTTTCAAGCAGCGCCAGGCCCATATATACTATAATTCTGTTTTCGTCCTTAAGCGGCATAACGTCGGCAATAGTGCCTATCGTTACAATATCTATGTATCGCTTGCACATATCCTTTATTACGCCCAGGCTGTATTTCCCGCCGTTTTTCAGCGTAAGCTCCAGCGCACAAAGCAGCTTGAAGGCAACGCCCACGCCCGAAAGCTCCTTGAAGGGGTAAGTGCAATCTTCCCTCTGCGGGTTTACAACGGCTGTCGCCGCGGGCAGCATGGGGCGGCAATGGTGGTGGTCTGTTACCACTATATCCATGCCGAGCGATTTTATATATTCTACCTCATCTATCGCCGTAATGCCCGTATCCACCGTTATAATAAGCTTGGTGCCGCGCGCGGCTATACCGTCTACGGCGGCGTTGTTTATACCGTAGCCGTCGTTTTCGCGCGAGGGTATGAAATAATCCACCTTGCCGCCCAGCGCGGCAAGGTACATATACATTATCGAAACAGAGGTGATACCGTCTACGTCGTAGTCGCCGTAAATAGTGATTTTTTCGCCGTTTTCAAGCGCTGCGCGAACGCGCGCCACGGCTTTTTCCATATCCTTCATCAAAAACGGATCGTAAAGAAAGGAATCCGATTTTTCAAGGAAGGCGCGCGCGCTTTCTTCTGCCGTATATCCACGGTTTATAAGCAAACGCGCCGTTATTTCTTTTACACCGAGCGCCGAGGAAAGCGCCTTTACAAGCTCCTCGCTCTGCTCTTTTATAATCCATTTTTTAGAAGCGTTCATTTTTTACCTGTTTTCTTTAAATTTTCGCTTTGTATCTTGCCATTATGTGCATAGCGCAGTTGATACCGTCTACCGCGGCGCTCGTTATGCCGCCCGCGTATCCCGCGCCCTCGCCGCAAGGGTAAATGTTATCGTACCCGAGCGCCGTAAAGCCCTCGCCGCGCATTATGCGCACGGGTGAGGACGTACGCGATTCCACGCCCGTAAGCACTGCGTACGGCGCGTCGTAGCCGGGCAGCTTATGCCCGAAATCGCGCAAGCCGTTTTCTAAAAGCTTCGATGCCTGCGCAGGCAGAAGCTCGTGCATATCTGCCATAGTGACCTTGCCGTTCATATACGTAGGTTCTACCTTCGTGGGCAGAGTGCCGCGCGTGCCCGAGAGGAAATCGCCAACCGTTTGCGCGGGGGCAAAATAGCTTTTGCCGCCAAGCAGGAACGCCTTGCGCTCAAGCGCGCGCTGAAATTCTATAGCGCCCTTTGCGCTAGCGCCGAAATCCTCGGGCAGAATGCTTACGGCAACGGCAGCGTTTGCGTTTTTGCCGTCGCGCGCATATCTGCTCATACCATTGGTTACAACACCGCCCACTTCGCTTGCCGCCGCCATAACCGTGCCGCCCGGGCACATACAAAACGTGTACGCGCCGCGCTCGCCTTCCCTGTGGGAAAGGTTATATTCGCCCTTTGGCAGCAGCGGGTCGCCTGCGGAATCGCCGTAAAGCCCTTTATCTATTTCTTCCTGCAAATGTTCAATTCTCACGCCCACGGAAAACGCCTTCGGCACAAACGAAAGCCCCTTTTCCATAAGCATTTCGAAGGTATCGCGCGCGCTGTGGCCCGGCGCCAGCACAAGAAGCGAACATTCAAGCTCGCCCTTATCTGTAGTAACCTTCGTAACCTTCCCCGCAGACGAGGAAAAGCCCGTGAATTTCGTGCCGAAATGAATTTCCGCGCCAAGCTCAAGCAGGCGCGCCCTCATATTGGAAACGACCTTTTTAAGTATATCCGTGCCTATGTGCGGCTTTGCCTCGTAAAGCACGTTTTCGGGGGCGCCCAGCTCCACGAGCGTGCGAAGCACGTAGGCGCATTTTTTATCGTTTATTCGCGTCACGAGCTTGCCGTCGGAAAAAGTGCCCGCGCCGCCCGCGCCAAACTGTATATTGCTGCTTTCGTCAAGCACCTGTTCTGCAAGGAACTTTTCCACCGCCGCCTCGCGCTCGGCGATATCTCCGCCGCGCTCCAGCACAATGGGGCGGTAGCCATATTCCGCAAGCATAAGCGCGCAGAACATACCGCAGGGGCCGAAGCCGACTATAACGGGGCGCGCGCGCATTTCCTCTGCGCCAAACGCGGGCTCAAGCGCCTCTTCGCGCACGCGGGCTATACCCGCAGCGAGAAGCTTCTGCTCGGGAATTTCCCGCGATGCCTCTACTTCTGCCGTAACGGAATAGACAAAATTTATACTTTCGCGCTTGCGCGCGTCGAGCGAGCGCTTGCTTATGGCAAGCGAAACAATGCTCTTTTTGGAAAAGAACTTCAAAAGAGCCTTTTCCGCGATTGTAAGCGCCGCGTCTTTTGAAGTTCTGTAGGGTAATTTTATATTGTTTATAATGTATTTCTGCATAATTTTATTCCGTAACCTTGTTGATAGGCACGAGCTTTACAGTTATTTTTTCTTTTGATACGTCCACTATATTGAAATATACGGGGGCATCAATCACGATTTCCGCTGTAAGAGTCTGCTCTACGTCGTTAGGCAGCTTTTCTACTGCTTTTATAAGCGCTTCCAGGTCGACGTATACAGATATATCGTCTTTCGTTACGTTATTCACTACCTTCTGCCTGCCCTCGAGCGCAAAGCCAACGTTGGCATCCGCCTCTGTCACAACGGTGAAGCCCGATTGGTGCGCCGCGCTTACAAACGAATCGAGCCCTCTCATCTCCGGCTGAACGGAAAAGATTTTTTCCGTCGTACTCGTGCTTACGGCAAAAAGCCACACAAGCAAAGCGCCCAGCACGGAAACTATTATGCTTACAACGAAAAACGTCGTGCTTTTTTTCTCTACGGCGTAATCGTCCGCCCTGTCGCGGTCGATTTCACCCGTATCGAGCGCGGGCTCGCTTCCCTTTGCAAAGCCCTTGAAAGAGTTCATAAAAGATATGATTTTTCCCATTTATTCATAACCTCATATATACTTTTGCATATCATTATTTTTTGCGGTTTTTAGTTTGTTTTGCTTCCTCGGGGTTATCGTTAAGTATTCGGTTAAGCTCCTTTTTAAGCGAGCTGTAATCGTAGTTACGGCGAAGCTTGCCGTCAACCGCCATGGAAATCGTACCCGTTTCTTCGGAAACGACTATAACTATTGCATCGCTGTTCTCGCTCATGCCTATAGCGGCTCTGTGGCGCGTGCCCAGGTCCTTTATAATATCGTCCTTTGTGGAAAGGGGAAGGAAGCAGCCTGCCGAGTAAACGCGCTGGTTTTTAATTATCATAGCGCCGTCATGAAGCGGTGCTTTATTGTAGAATATATTTTTTATAATGGCAACGCCTATATCAGCGTTTACCACAGTACCCGTTTTTGCTATATCGCCAAGGGGCGTATCGCGCTCTATAACTATAAGCGCACCCGTGTAATCGCGCGCAAGCTCCTGCACCGCCTCGCAAAGCGTGCTTATCGCACCAAAGCGCCTGTTTCCCTTGCCGTCTTTATTGCCGGGGAGAATTTTGAGTTCCTTGCCCGCGCCGCCTATTTTTTCAAGCGCAGAGCGTATTTCCGATTGGAAAACGACTACAAGCAAAATTACGCCGAACTGAGCGATATTGGAAAAGAGAAAATTCGTGGCGCTCATCTGGAATATCTGGCTTATAACAAGCAGAAACAATATCATACATATACCAATGGCAAGCTTGCCCGCGCGCTTATCGCTTATAAATTTTATAACAAAGAAAATTATAACCGCGACAAGAGCAATATCTATAACGTCGACGGGGCCGATGGTCAGAAACTGCGTAAAAGCATGACCGATAAATTGTTCAAAAGTTTTCATCGTTTTCCTCTCACAAAAATTTTCGCACATATAGGCTGATTTACACTTAATTAATTATATTATATAATAAGTTTTCGCGGAAATAAATAGTTTTTCAAAAATTTTTTTGACATTTTTTGCTTTTTTTTCGTGAGTTATTGCCATAACCTTGTTTAATATGCTATAATATAGGCAAAGAATGATTTTTCAGCTGATTTTTTATCGAAAGGATATTTATATATGGTAAATTTGATTTTTGCGGCAGAGCAAGCCCTGAAGGGGCTTACGAAATCTGTGGGGCACGAGCCCACGAGCGCGGTAATTCTCGTTGCGGGAAAAAGCACACGCACGGGCGGTAAAACCACAAAGCAGCTAACGGAAATAAACGGCATACCCGTCGCCGTGCGCACGCTTATGAAATTTCAGGCGTCTGAGGTTATAGACGAAATTGTAATAGTGGCGGCGGAAGAGGAAATGCCAGTTTACGGCGAATACATCAAGCAATACGGGCTTACGAAGGTAACCAAGGTTATAGAGGGCGGCGAATCCCGCGCGGAATCTGCAAAGAAGGGCTTCTACGCCATAGATAAAAAGTCCAAATACGTCGCAATACACGACGGCGCGCGCTGTGCCGTAACGCTTAAGCAAATAGAGGACGTTGTGCGCACGGCGTACAGCCACGGCGCCGCTATAGCGGCAACGCGCTCTACAGACACGGTAAAACGCGCCGATAAAGACGGATTTGTGGCAAAAACAATAGACCGCAGAACTATCTGGCGCGCGCAAACGCCCCAGGTATTCCTCAAAAAAATGTACGAGGTATCGCTTGCAAAGGCAGGCGACAAATACGTTTACGCTACAGACGATGCAATGCTTGCAGAAGCCTCCGGCTTCAAGGTAAAGCTTGTGGAATGCGGCGATAGCAACATAAAAATCACGTTCGCAAGCGATTTTGAGCGCGTGCGCAACATCATAGAGGCAGAGGAGGAGGGCAAATGAACTTCCGAATAGGCCACGGGTATGACGTTCACCGCCTTGTGGAGGGGCGCGACCTCATTCTCGGCGGGGTTAAGATAGAATATGAAAAGGGATTGCTCGGCCACTCCGATGCCGACGTGCTCTGCCACGCAATTTCCGATGCAATACTCGGTGCCTGCGCCGAGAGAGATATAGGCTTCCACTTCCCCGATAACGACCAGAGCATAAAGGGTATTTCCAGCCTTATAATACTTGCCAGATGCGGCGAAATCCTCGCCTCGCACGGCTACGGTATTTCCAATATAGACGCCACCGTTATAGCACAGAAGCCAAAGCTTGCGCCCTATATAGAAGAAATGAAAAATAACGTGGCAAAAACGCTTGGCACCGCCCCCGAAAACGTAAATATAAAAGCTACTACAGAAGAAAAGCTTGGCTTTACGGGAAGCGGAGAAGGCATTTCTGCCCACGCCGTTTGCATTGTCAAGGGCTGATTTAATAACCAAAATCACATCTATCGCCATTATTCCCTTTTTTCGCTTAAATTTCCCGAATTTCAAGCGTGTAAAAGGAGCTATAATGGCGATTATTGTTTTATATTTCGTAATTCTTCACAAAATCAAACAGATATTTTTTATTACATTATTTTACAATTCATTATTGCATTTATTTCCATAATATGGTAATATATAACCATAAAACTAACTATTAAGCAAAAAAGCGACAAGAATAAAATACGAAACCGGAGAAAGAAAAATGGAACAAAAAATTAAAATCTTGATTGCCGACGAAAATAACGATTTTCGGGCGAATTTAAAGAACAATCTTTTACATATGAATATGGAAATTGTCGATGAAACCTCGAACGGGCTCGATGTACTTACGAAAATAAAGCGCGCCATGCCCGATATAGTGCTTATCGACATCTGGCTGCCGAAAATGGACACGGTGCAGATAATCAAAAAGGCGAAAACGCTCTTCCCCACGGCAAACCAGGCGCCCGACTTTATCGTGTTTTCCTATTGCTCAAACCAGAACCTTTTCCTTGAGGCAATAGATGCGGGCGCTTCCTACTGTATGCAGAAGCCCTTCGACTACACCACGCTCAAGGAGCGCATTCTGCGCATAGCGAAAAGCCGCGGAAGCGGGCTGAAGCCCCAGCTTGCGGGCGAATACAGGTACGCTATAGAAACGAGCGACCTTGAAGCACAGGTCACTTCCATTATACACAAAATCGGCGTGCCTGCTCACATAAAAGGCTACCAATATTTACGCACGGCTATTATGATGACGGTGGAGGATAACGAGCTTATAAACTCCGTTACGAAAATACTCTACCCCACCGTGGCAAAGAAATACCAAACAACCTCCTCTCGCGTGGAGCGCGCCATACGCCACGCCATAGAGGTCGCGTGGGACAGAGGCGATATAGATACACTCAATTCTTACTTCGGTTACACAATACAAAACGAGCGCGGCAAGCCCACCAACAGTGAATTTATCGCCATGAT